>WYEI01000254.1 GCA_009903905.1 Pyrobaculum sp.
CAGCGGGGGTGGCCGGGCGGTCCAAGGCGCGGGCCTGCTAAGGTAGGCGCAGCGAGGCCCCAACGTGGTGTTTATCGACCTCTACGGAGACGGGGCGAGGTTCCAGGTGACGGCCGATCCCAGGCTCCCCATCTTGGAGCGCATATGGCGTGGGGATTACGTGGGGGTTGAGGGGCCGGTGGTGAAGACGCAGAGGGGGACTACGCAGTTAAGGCCGTCTCGGTCGCGCTTCTGGCTAAGGCAGTCCAGCCGCTTCCGGAGTGGGGCGAGGTGGATAGGGATTCGCCATTTTACATGCGGTACCGCTCGGTGGCGATGGTGCTTGACCTGCAGCTTAGGTGGCGGGTCGCGGCTAGGGCCCGGTTCATACAAGTGCTTAGGGAGGCGATGTGGAGGCGGGGGTTCGTCGAGATCCCCACGCCTGTGCTCCAGCCCATATACGGCGGCGCCGGCCGCCACGCCTCTGCGTTCAGAGGGTCCCCCCAAGTCCCACCGCCCACGCACCGGCCACCTCGACGTTTCGCGTTAACGGCGTTCTGTTATGCGCGCAGGTTTTAGGTATGAGCTGAGTTCGTAGGGTTTGGCGGTCGTGGTGTTTATCATGTCGACCGGGCTCTTGTTTGACCTGGGGGTTGGTATTGACACAAGGCGGCTCCTCCGAAAGACGGGATGGCTTGCCTTTTCGATCAGCCTCTAGGCAGGTCCGTGGGGAGAAACTTTTAAGGGCGGGCTCCCTCCGTGTTATGAGTAGGGTTGTGTGGGTTTTAGTTGTGGTGTTTGTGGCGGCGGCCGGGCTGTATTTCGTCTACATCTCCCAGCAGGGGAGAGGCGCGGCGGGGACCTCCACCTCCGCAACTACGACACCTCAGCACGCGGGAACTCCGACACCCACACAGACGCCTACATCCCCAACGCCCACGACCGCCCAGACACCGGCGCTGCAGACCACGACAGCCGCAAGTCAGACGGCTACGTCGACGTCGCAGACCGCAACTCCGGGTCCGACCGCTACGTCGACGTCTACTGCCCAGCAGCCCGTCGCCGCGTAGCCCCAGTTCGGGGCCAGGAACCACGAGGTTAACTATACCGGAACCATGATGCTATATGTCGGCGACGCGCCGGTGAAGATAACTGGGTGGGAGGTAATCGGGGTCGGGCCTCTGGGGAACTACAGCTTCGGCTGGACTGTGGCGAGCGACTCGTCTGGCTCGGTTGTCGAGACGATATATAAATACGCCACGGAAGGCAACTTGACGTATGTAGTGAGGTGTATACCGGGCTTCTGCGCGGCGGAGACCGTGGCGACCGACGGCGCGATGTACGTCTTTCTCCGCGGCGTCAACGCGACCCGGGTGGAGAAGGGCCGTTGCACCCACCTCGGCTACACTGGCGTCTTGTATGAGGAGAAGAGATACATGGGGCCGGAGTTGCTTTCTAAGCTTCTGGGCGAGGTAAACGGCGCCGCCACCTACACAGCGGAGATATGCGAGGTCGCGGGGGTTCAGCTAAAAGATGAATGGCGTCATAGAGATGGCCATAACGGAGCAGGGCCGGACCCTGACCATAAGGGCCGAGGTCAATGGCGCGGCTGTGAGCGTGAGGCCCTTCGACCCTGAGAGATACCGGCAGATACTGCAGGAGGCCAAGGCGGCCCAGACGGCGGAGGCTTAGAGACGCAGGCGTGTGTTCTTAAACGGTTTTTGTCGGCGTCCTGTAGCGTTGCAATCACGCCGTTTGGCGTGGATACAGTTTTAGACGTTAACAGGCAACTTGACGAGGTTTGCATCGACGCAGGAGGAGCACGAAATCTTCGAACTCGGCGACCTGAGGGGGAGGTTCGGCGGCAGGGCCGGCTGGGCATGCGGAGGAGGCTCGTGTATAAACGTCTCTTCCCCGATCCCGAAGGGCGGTAGGGGGAAGCTGGGCGACTTGTTCCCTCTGGCGAGGCTGTTGGGGCTTGATGCCGACGCCGAGATGGAGTCCGTCGTCGAGATCTCCGACGACCAGCCGAAGGCTTATATGGAGGGCGAAGGCGTCTACGTGCGACTTATTTGCACCGCAGAGGAATACAGACCGCTTAGGTGAGCTGTAGAGCTTTCAGCATATCTTCTCTGAGCTTTTGGACATCTTCTCTTGTCAGCAACCGCTGGATCGTCTCTTCTATCTCCTGTGGGCCTTGTGTGGGGTTTATATGTAGGAGGTTTTCCAGCGACGGCGTTACTAGGTAGAAGTGGATCACCAGGCGGCGGCTCCTCATGTAGTTGATTTCGCATCTAAATGCGGCAAATGTGTTGCTCAGAGTTGTGGGGGGTTCGCACCTATGTGTTGGTCTAAATTGGGTAGGAAAAGACGTTGTAATACGTGTTTCTATTATCTCTTTGCCGTAGTATTGGAAAAGATAGTCAGTTGTGTATATATCGGTGTCTCTGAGGATTAGCACGGTTGCTTCTCTGGGGATGGATCTCATCTGACTTATGAGGATCTTCAGGTTTTCATCTAGGTTCCCAACTCCTTTTTTACCACAATGGGCAGATGTCTCGGCGGCTCCTCATGTATCATCCATATTAACTCACTCTTCTGGTTAAGGGTATAACGTCGCGTCTTTATTGGGCCTTGGAAGAGTTTGCTAAGGAGGCGGTAGTCGTTTTGGCCTTCACAGAGTACTAGGGCCCGCATTGTGGGCTTCTGACGCATTATGGGCCTCTGAGGTCGTTTTTGAGCTTGGTCAGGTGCAGCCAGGCTGTTTCTCCGCTTAGCTCCTCGTAGTCTATGTAGCCTTCGGGGAGGCGGTAGAGCCTTAGTAGTTTGATGCGGTGCAGGTCGTTTCTTCTTTTTGCCTTTTTAAGGAGGTATCGGATAAATTCCAGCGACTGCGTTGCGGCGATGAATTGGGTTGGTGCGGTTAGCATCAGCTCGGCGGTTCTTCTCAGGTAGCCGGGGTGCATGTGGAGCTCTGGCTCATCTATTACTGCCAGGTCGACCCGTTTCACGGCCAGTATCAGCATGTCGATTAGAGCTCTGAAGCCGGATCCCATGAGTTCTAGGGGCACCGCTACTCGCTGGTTTTCGTGCTGTAAGACGACATGTTCCTCGCGGATGTCAACCACGTAATTAACGATTTTCCGTATCTCCTCAACTAGTTGGATCTGTTCCAGCGGCCCGAGGTTTTCCGGTTTCAACATCCTTTTTGTGACGAAGTCCGCTACTTTAAGCGAAGCCGGTAGCTGAAGTTCTTCCAACTTCTGTCCCACTTTTTGTACTGCTTCAGTAATGTATGGGCTAATTGCATGCGCGATCTCAACAATAGATCTGTGACTTGGAGTGAAGGTATCCTTAGGAATCTTCATCATTCTTTCTAGTCGTTCCGCGATTTGATAAGCAATATCTGGTGTGGAAAACCTGAAAGGATCGGAGGACATAAGCGGAAGTGTGAGTGAAGACTTATCAGCATGTACTGTAATTATAGGGTTTTTTAGCATCATATTTGCTATGATATCGTATGAAATTTTTAAAATAATTTCTCTAAAATAATCAAATGTTTTAAAATATTTATTGAAGACGCCATGTTCTTCATATATTTGACGAAGAATCGAGTCCGGTATCTCTATCATTTCGTCGATATGCGCGAGCATGTCCCAAATCTCTTCGTCGCCTCTAGGTTCTTGAAATATCTTTATTTTTATATTAACTTTATCTATGGTTCCCTCTATTTCTGCGTAGGGTTTTTCGCTAGTCTTATTTACAATATATGGATATCTTCTTGAGAGTATATTAGGTAACGCGGGGGTATCTAGGGCATCCCTAAACCTAGACGGCGCCGCGGCGAGGAGCACAACTGCCTCTAAGAAGGCTGTTTTTCCGGTGTTGTTTCTGCCCACTATGATCGTTATGTCTGCCGGCTCTGTCGAGATCTCCGTCAAGGGGCCGAAGTTTCTTACCGCAATCTGTTGCAAACGTGCCACATATATGCGTTGGTTGCCATATTAATTTGGTGATTCTTCCAATGAGACCTGCGCGTAGGGCGTGGTCGGCTGGTGTGATTGCGGTCATGGCTTCTAGGGCTTTGGGGGTCGTATCCGTCTTTGAGCCGTATGGCGGCTGGGCCGTTATCTGTTTTGGATTATGGCGCATATCCAATGTAGGGGACAGACGGAGAAACTGTGCCGCGCCGACGAGTGGTCTGTCTGGTTCTTCCTCCGTTTCGGCGCCGATTCTGGCGTCAAGGACGATAAGGGCGAGGCGTTAGTTACCACATCGACGTATCTACGACTGTAAAAGATATTACTTTTAGTCGTCTCATAAATTCGTGGGTTATGAGGTCTGGATCAGAAAGGCGTTGAGGTTTAGGGACTACGCCGAGGAGGATCTAAGAAGCGGCAGATACGACTCGGCCGCCTTCTTCGCACAACAAGCCGCTGAGTTTCTGCTAAAGGGCGTGTTGATTAAGCTAACCGGCTCCCGTCCGCTGACGCACGCCGTATCGGAGCTGTTGGCATATCTAGCGAAGACGCTAGAGAAGCCCGTGCCTGAGGACGTGATGAAATGCGCCGAGGCCCTGGAGACGCACTACATACAGGCAAGATACCCAGACGCGCGGCTCAACGAATACAGAAAATGGGAGGCGGAGGAGGCCGTGAAGTGTATGGACGCCGTGTGGGGATATGTTCGAGAGGTGGCTGGAGGCCTTGCGTGAGGTGGCAAAGGCCAGGGAGGAGGAGGCGCGCAGGCTCGTAGAGGAGCTCTGCAGGGGGGCGCTTGCTGTCGCCCTCTTCGGCTCCAGAGCCAGAGGCGACTACACGCCGCTGAGCGACTGGGACCTGCTGGCGGTGATCGAAAGCGGCGACTACCGGGTGGAACACAGAGGGGTCGGCCAGGTGGTCTGGCTACCGCTGGACAGGCTGAAGGAGGTCCTGGAGTGGTCCATGGTGGTGCTAGACGCCGTGATGGACGCGAAGCCCATATGTGGCGACTGGGGAAAGCTGGAGGAGGTCAAGGAAAAAGTGCAGGAGTACATCAAGAGGAGAGGACTTGTGAGGACAGAACACGGCTGGCTACCCGCCTAACCACGCGGCGAACATCGTCAGGCCTTCGCCTTAAGGACGCCGGCTCAGGGGGCTTGTTGCGCACATGGATCGGCATCGGCGATTCTGCCGCAGAGGTGGCGCATTGTGGCCACCGCCGTGCAGCCCGAGGGCCGCTGTGACGTCGCCGCGGTCCCCAAGGCCCTAGAGGCCGTGGCCGCAGTATAGCCGACCACATCCTATGCGCAGCTCGTCAAGAGAGAGAACCGCTAGAGGCAAATCCGGCCCGATCCCTCGGTCTGAGGCGTCGCGGTTGGGACGGGGGCGCGG
>WYEI01000294.1 GCA_009903905.1 Pyrobaculum sp.
CCGGGAGCCGCTCTACACGCGGCCGAAGGCGCCGGACGAGTTCTACCTAGTCAACGGGAAGGACAACATCGTCTCTAGCCACTTCGCCTTTACCCCCAACGCGAAGTATCTAGGAGACCGGACTGTGTGGATGAATCCAAAAGACGCCGAGAGGCTCGGCGTGAGAGATGGCGACGAGGTGGAGCTGGAGGGCATAGACAACGGCTTCAAGGCAAGGGCCAGAGTCCGCGTGACGAATAGAGTGCGGGAGGGCGTCTTGTTCGCCTACTCCTTCCTTGGCGGGAGGAGGTCTTCGTTAATCACAGAGCAGTTCGCCTACCTGCGCGAGGGCGTGAATCCAGAGTGGTTCACCACCGGCAAGATAGAGCCTGTGGTAGGCTCCGCGCCAACCAACAGCACCGTGAGGGTGAGGAGGCTATGACGCGGCTGGCCCACCTCTGGGATCAATCTCGTTGCATAGCTTGTGGCGCCTGCATTGCGGCGTGCAACGCCGCCAACTACCACAGCACAGACATGACGAACAAGACGTGGGGCTGGCTGGCCTCCAACATAAAAAGAGTAGAGATCCTAAAGGGGCCGCGGCCCATGCTTTATTTGATACAATGTCAACACTGCGACAACCCGCCCTGCGTCTCGGTATGCCCCACCGGCGCCTCCTATAAGGACGTGGACGGGCTGGTGAAGATAAAGAAGGAGTTGTGTATCGGCTGTAAATACTGCATGGTTGCGTGTCCCTACGAGGCACGGTGGCTACACAGAGAGACGGGCCTCCCGGCGAAATGCATGGAGGTTGAGTGCCTCAGCCGGGTCAAGGCGGGCCTCGACCCGGTGTGTGTCGCCGTGTGTCCGGCGGATGCGGGGGCTTTCGGCGATGTTGATGACCCCAACAGCGAGATATCTAGGCGGCTTGCGAGGAGCCGCTACGTGAGGCTTCTGGAGAACAAAGGCACTGAGCCGAAGTACTTCGTGGTGGTGGGGCCATGACGGCGTTTCAAGAAATCTGGGACCCCCTCCTCATAGGGCCGTTTCTGTGGCTGGCGGGGCTGGCGGGCTTGGGCGCGGTGGCGTATGTATTGCTTAGACAAGCCAAGGTGGACAACTTGAAGACGTTCAGCTGGGTCTTGTTCATCTCCATCGTGGCGGCGCTTGTGTTTGTGGTGGCAGACCTCTCGCGGCCGTGGAACCTCGTCAACGCCTTGACGAAGTCTTTCTTTACTGGCGAATTCGGCTTGTTTAGAAGCTGGATGGCTGTGGGTATTGTGTTGCTTTCCGTGGCCGCGTTGTTGCTGTTTCTCGTGGCGTTGAGACATACGACAAACATCAAGATACTCAACGCGGTGGTGGACGCGGGGTGGTTCGGCGTGTTGCTGGCGGCCGTGGGGCTTTTGGTCACGATATACAGCGGCTTCTTAATCGCCGCGGCGCCTGGGATACCGTTTTGGAACACTGCGTTGATACCAGTCTTGTGGATGCTCAGCGCGTCGGTCTGCGCCTTGGCGTTGACCGAGCTGATGATCCACCGCGACGACGTCACCAAGTTTACCGTACGCGCAGGCACTGCCCTCGAAGTCGCCGAACTCATCGCTGTACTTGCCCTAGTCAACCTCGCCATGTATGGCGGCACCGCGGCCGCCAGGACCAGCGGCTGGGCTCTCGTCTACGGCCCGCTGGCTCCGGCGTTCTGGGGCGGAGTCGTGGCGGTGGGCATATTGATCCCCCTTGCCATAGGTCTCGTAAGCTGGAGGCGTGAGATCAAACCGTTGTTGGCGGTCGCGGCAATACTGGCGCTCATAGGCGCGTTGATGCTACGCATAGTCGTGCTACAAGCAGGCGTCTTTGAGCCGGTGGCCTAGACGGGATACCAACCCCACCTATTTTTTCCCAGCCTCCTCTCCCTGATGTACTGCATAACTTCTCTGGTGAATTCCTGCCAAAACTCTCCTCTTCCACAGAGGAGGCGTCCTTCGTAGGCAACGTCGAGTATGAGCATGGAGAAGGCGAGTATCTGGTGAAGCTTCGACAACGGTATGTAGACTACTTGTCCAAATTCCTCAGTCTTCACGGCGTATTCCCCGTCTTGCGTAACCACCGCGAGGTCCCAGTCGCTCATGTCGTGGAAGTCGCCGCGGGCCCTTGAGCCGAAGAGCGCTACGTCGCCGACGCGGCAAGCCTCTTTTATAAACGCCGCGACGGCCGCCGCAATTTCCCGCCTCCTTCTCTTCGCTACTTCAACCCACCTATCCATCTCCACAACATCTCTAGGCAACGCAGACACTCCTCTGCCTCCCACTGCTCGTAGGGGCCCAGCCGCGCGTCGGGATACCTAGCCTGCACGTAGTGTTCCTCAAGCGACTTGGCGCACTTAGCCACGTCCTCAGACAACTCCACGGCGCGGACTTGGGCTAGTCTCTTCGCCATTTCGTATAGGCTGTGTGTAAGCGGCCTGGCCCCCACCTCCCTTATCAACACCCCCTTTAAGAGAAACTCAGCCGACTGTTGTGCCAAGAAACAAGCCAAGTCGTAGGCCTCCTCTTCGAGGCTACGCTGGGCGTAGCTTTTGTATTTTTCGGCTTTCTGAACCCAACGCTCCACGTATAAATTATTGCTTATTTTTAACTGTGATTAAGAACCGAGGCGAGTTGGAGAGACTCCGTGGAGCTGGGGTGCTCTTAGATGCGCTGGAGGCGGCCTTGGCGGCGGCGGACCCCTACGGGGCGGTTGCTAAATACGTCAAAAGAAGCGGCGACGGCGTGGAGGTGGCTGGGCGGAGGTACAAGCTTTCCGGGGCGGTGCATGTGGTGGGGTTCGGCAAGGCCTCTCTAAAGATGGCCCAGGCCGTTGTCGACGTGTTGGGGGACGCCGTGGCCGGCGGCGTCGTCATTTCGCCGGTCGGCGGCGGCCGCGTGGGCCCCGTCGAGGCGTTGTGGGGCGACCACCCAATCCCCGGCGAAGACACGCTACGCGCCTCTCAGAGGCTCCTTCAGTACCTAGAGTCGGTGGGGCCGGAGGATCTCTTGTTCGTCTTGATATCGGGCGGCGGCTCTGCGCTCTTCGAGGCGCCGGAGGAGGGGGTCTCCCTCCGAGACGTGGCGTGGCTCACAGGTGAGCTCATGAAGAGAGGCGCAGACATAGTGGAGCT
Source organism: Pyrobaculum sp. (assembly GCA_009903905.1). The sequence continues at coordinate 3,140 of WYEI01000294.1, forward strand.
CAACGCGGTTAGGAAAAGGCTGTCGAGAGTCAAAGGCGGGAAGTTGCTTAGGCTCGTCAAGACGCGGCGGGTGGTTTCGCTTATAATAAGCGACGTGGTGGGGGACAGGTTGGACACCATCGCCTCCGGCCCCACGGCCCCCGACGAAACCACGCGGGACTACGCCGTGGCCGTCCTGAGGAGATACGGCCTCTGGGAGGAGATGCCGCCTCATCTACGCTCCGCGGTTCTGCGGAGCCCAGACACTGTGAAGCCCGGCGACCCCCTCCTGGAGAGGGTGCACAACGTGGTGGTGGCCAGCAACCTCCAGTCGCTCCTCGCCGCCTCCCAGCACCTGGCAGACAGAGGATTCAACGTCGTCATCCTCTCCGCGGCGCTTGAGGGGGAGGCGAGGGAGGTCGGCCGCGTCTTGGCCTCCGCGGCGAAGTCCGCGGCGTGGTTTGGACACCCGGCGAAGCCGCCTGCGGCTCTGCTGGCCGGCGGGGAGACCGTGGTGCGGGTGAGGGGCCGAGGCGTAGGCGGGAGGAACCAAGAGCTGTGTCTCTCCTTCGCCGTAGCCGCCAGGGGCCTCCCCGTGTCTGCGGCTTGCATGGGGACAGACGGCGTAGACGGCAACAGCCCCGCGGCCGGGGCGTTGGTGGACGGATACACGGCGGAGGAGGCAGAGAGGGCCGGCCTCAACCCCCTGGAGCACCTCGACAACAACGACAGCCACACGCTTTTTCACAAGCTCGGCAGGGCCATATACACCGGCCCCACCGGCACAAACGTCAACGACATCTTCATAGCGCTTGTGTACAGATAAATATTCAGTCTTAGGCTTGATGCTATGGATATGAGTCACGTTGTCGCGGTGTTCCGCAATGATAGGTTGAACTCCAGCCAGTGGAGTAATGTTATCGGAGAGCCCATAATGGCGGAACCCCCGGTCTTCATCAGCCAGTTTCCGCGGGCTTATTACGATAGGAGGGCTGACGTTTTGTCCGTCACCATGCGGGAGGGCGAGCCTAAATACGTCGTCGTAGGCCGTGGAACCTTTGTGATCTTTGCAGACGAGGAGGGGATCTGGTCCATCGACCTAGAGACTGAGAGCTGGGATTCCGACGTAGATGCTGTGTTTCCCTTGATAAAAATTGAGACGTAGTAGAGCCCGTTGAGAAAGGGGTGTTAAGTCAAAAAAGCTTGAGCGAGAAAGTTGAAAAAATTATTTGTTTGCTTTAATCTCCTTGAGGATTAAGCGGTACACGTCCACGCTGTAGGGCCCCGCCTTTACGGCCTCCATCTTCATAGTGAGGCGGACCATTTCGTCGCGCGCTGTGGCCGTTGCCGTGAGGTCTGCGGAGAGCATAACCCCATTTACCTCACAGACGTACGCTGTGTAGTTACCAACTAAACCTTCTATGAAGCGGGAGAACGCCTTCGGGTCGAGCATGCCCCGCTCCTCATACAGCGTCCCGGTGTAGTTCAACCGCCTGCACTGCCCCTTGGCGGTTCTGGTGATGTTGACGCCTTCAATCAGGCTGGCAAGCGGCCACTTTTCCTCATTAACTGTGCAGTCCCAGTGGAGGCACGTCATGGTATATGTGGTGTTGCCCTCCGTAGCCGACTTAAACGTGGCGGTGCCTTGGAGCGGTACGGTGAGCATGCCGAAGCTGTAGTTGCCAGAAGGCCCCGTCCCGATGACCATCCACCCCTCCATAGTCGCCGTGATGCCGCTGTAGGAGACTGTAAACACGAGGGTGTAGTTTACCTCGTATGCAGAGGCGTTAAAGGGAGGTTTTACAACGGCTATGGCAGGAGGGGGTTGGGGAGTCTGGGTTCGACTGATTGTTGTGTTGTCAATGTGCTGTGGGGTTCGGCTGGCTGTCGTGTTGCCAATCTGCTTGAACCTGTCCGGAGGGGCCGCATAGTCCACAATAGCTGTGGAGTAAAACCACCACGTGAGCAGAAGCACCGCCGCAATGGCCGCTATCCCCATCCACACCAGCTTGTTCATATGCGCCACTATACCTAATCTTTTAAAGATTCGAAGACTTTTCACTTCAGATACGCTGTATGTTCCTTAAATCACAGGCAAACGTATGTCATTACGTGAGCTGTGTAGGTGCTCTAAGGCGTACAACAATGCGTTTTTCAGCTTATCCAGGGCGGCTGGTATAGCATAAGGAGAACCTAGTCTTTAATCCTGCCACCCTCAGCTGGAG
>WYEI01000314.1 GCA_009903905.1 Pyrobaculum sp.
TCCTCTACCTCGGCACCATAGTAGGCGACCTGAAAGAAATAAGAGCCGACATAGCAAGACTAGACCACAGAATCGACGAAACAAACAAAAGAATAGACCAGACAAACCAACGCATAGACGAGGTTGCGAAGTCGCTTTCGGCGCGGGTAGACGAGACCAACAGAAGAATAGACGAGATAAGCAGAAGCCTATCTGCGCGGATCGACGAGACGAATAAAAGGATTGACGACTTGGCGAGGAGTCTCTCTGCCAGAATTGACGAAACGAATAAGAGGATTGATGACTTGGCTAAGAGGATTGACGCCGTCCAGACCACCCTTCTGGAGATCCAGAAGCTACTGCTGGAACTCGTCAAGACGCGGCAGTCGGCACCTTGAATGCGGAATACGCGGACCCGCCTCTCTGACCGCCTACATTTCGGCGCCTCCATCTAGATCTCTACGCGGGTCGCCTCCTTGTTGCATACTCGTCTAGAGGAAGCACCGAAGAGCTGGCGAGTAAATGCGCCGGAGCCTACCGGAGGACTAGAGCGAAGACCAAGGCGGAGCCGCCAGTTGCGGCCGCGGCGAAGTCGGAGAGGTCAAATGTATCAGCTGTATAAAGTATGTAGATTATAAACATAAACACGATGGTATAGGAGACGAAATTGTGTGTGAGGCCTCCGGCGGCTTTTGCGCCGTTTTCTATACGCTCAAGTGCCTCTGGCAGTGGAACTCTCTCCTTCCGGTAAGCTCTAGACCCCGCCGCCGTGAAGAAGAGGCCTTCATATACAGTGCCTCCCGGGAGCGGGAGCCCCGGCGGCGGGGTCTCCCTCGGCTTGTATAGGATGCAGACAGCCGGCGGCCTCAACCTACACCTAAACCCCTCGAAAAACCGCCTCAGATACAACACAACAAAATCATGAACTTCAGATGGGAAAGCCGTGAGGGGTTGCGGGGGTGATAGACTGCACTAGGCGGACTGACAAAAGCGTGTCGCGGCCGTCAGACGTCTAGGCGTCTCAAGACGGAGACGCCGTGAGCCTTCGCCTTCTTTGCCATCCGTGCGTCGAAGATGACGAGAGGTTGCCTATTAGGGTAGGGGTGAACGGTAACAACAATGTAACACGTAGTGGTCTTGACGACCACGTCACGAAACGTCCTGTTTAGATACTTAACGATAGTACTCCTACGTTCTTTTTCTACCTCTCTCCAGCTGAGGGTGGCAGGATTAAAGACTAGGTTCTCCTTATGCTATACCAGCCGCCCTGGATAAGCTGAAAAACGCATTGTTGTACGCCTTAGAGCACCTACACAGCTCACGTAATGACGTACGTTTGCCTGTGATTTAAGGAACATACAGCGTATCTGAAGTGAAAAGTCTTCGAATTTTTAAAAGATTAGGTATAGTGGCGCATATGAACAAGCTGGTGTGGATGGGGATAGCGGCCGTTGCGGCGGTGCTTCTGTTCATGGTGTGGATGTACTCCACATTTATTGATGCCCATACCGCCCCTCCAGACAGGTTCAAGCAGATTGACAACACAACAACCAGTCGAACTCAGACCCTCCAACCCCCTCCTACCACAGCCGTCGTAAAACCTCCCTTTAACGCCTCTGCATACGAGGTAAACTACACCCTCGTGTTTACAATCTCGTTCAGCGGCATCACGATGACTGTGGAGGGGTGGATGGTCGTCGGGACGGGGCCAGCTGGCAACTACAGCTTCGGCATGCTCACCGTACCGCTCCAAGGCACCGCCACGTTTAAGTCGGCTACGGAGGGCAACACCACATATACCATGACGTGCCTCCACGGGGACTGCACAGTTAATGAGGAAAAGTGGCCGTTTGCCAGCCTGATTGAGGGCGTCAACGTCACCAGAACCGCCAAGGGGCAGTGCAGGAGGTTGAACTACACCGGGACGCTGTATGAGGAGCGGGGCATGCTCGACCCGAAGGCGTTCTCCCGTTTCGTAGAAGGCCTGTCGGGCAACTACACAGCGTATGTCTGTGAGGTAAATGGGGTTATGCTCTCCGCGGACCTCACGGCAACCGCCTCAGCGCATGGCGAAATGATGCGCATCACGTTGAAGATGGAAGCCGTGAAGGCGGGGCCCTACAGCTCAGAAACGTACCGCCGAATCCTGCAGGAGGTCAAAACAAACAAGTAATTTTTTCGCTTTCTCGCTCAGACTCCTTTGACTTTGCAACTACCTCCACCTCTCTCGACAGTTGCAGGCTTCACCATATCTCAATTTTCATGAGGGGAAACACCTCATCTACGTCGGAATCCCAGCTCTCAGCCTCTAGGTCAATGGACCAGATCCCCTCCTCGTCTGCAAAGATCACGAAGGTTCCACGGCCGACGACGACGTATTTAGGCTCACCCTCCCGCATGGTGACGGACAAAACGTCAGCTCTCCTATCGTAATAAGCCCGCGGAGGCTGGCTGATGAAGACCGGGGGTTCAACACTTATAGGCTCTCCGATAACATTACTCCACTCGCTGGAGTTCAACCTATCATTGCGGAACACCGCGACAACGTGACTCATATCCATAGCATCAAGTCTAAGACTGAATATTTATCTGTACACAAGCGCTATGAAGACGTCGTTGACGTTTGTGCCGGTGGGGCCGGTGTATATGGCCCTGCCGAGCTTGTGAAAAAGCGTGTAGCTGTCATTGTTGTCGAGGTGCTCCAGGGGGTTGAGGCCGGCTTTTTCAGCCTCCTCCACCGTGTATCCGTCCACCAACGCCCCGGCCGCGGGGCTGTTGCCGTCTACGCCGTCTGTCCCCATGCAAGCCGCAGACACGGGGAGGCCCCTGGCGGCTACGGCGAAGGAGAGGCAGAGCTCTTGGTTCCTCCCGCCTACGCCTCGGCCCCTCACCCGCACCACGGTCTCCCCGCCGGCCAGCAGAGCCGCAGGCGGCTTCGCCGGGTGTCCAAACCACGCCGCGGACTTCGCCGCGGAGGCCAAGACGCGGCCGACCTCCCTCGCCTCCCCCTCAAGCGCCGCGGAGAGGATGACCACGTTGAAGCCCCTGTCTGCCAGGTGCTGGGAGGCGGCGAGGAGCGACTGGAGGTTGCTGGCCACCACCACGTTGTGAACCCTCTCCAGGAGGGGGTCGCCGGGCTTCACAGTGTCTGGGCTCCGCAGAACCGCGGAGCGTAGATGAGGCGGCATCTCCTCCCAGAGGCCGTATCTCCTCAGGACGGCCACGGCGTGTTCCCTGGTGGTCTCGTCTGGGGCCGTGGGGCCGGAGGCGATGGTGTCTAGCTTGTCCCCCACTACGTCGCTCATTATAAGCGAAACTACCCGCCGCGTCTTGATGAGCCTAAGCAACTTCCCGCCTTTGACTCTCGACAGCCTTTTCCTAACCGCGTTGAGCTCCACTATGTCTGCGCCTCTCTTCATGAGCTCACTTGTGAGCCACGCCACGTCTCGGAGGGAGACCCCCTCCTCCGGCGCCTCGAAGAGCGCAGAGCCGCCACCCGATATCAAGACGAACAAGAGATCCTCCGGCCCCACAGACTCTAGGTACTGGAGGAGCCTCTGAGAGGCGCGTAGCGTGTCTTCGCCGGGGATTGGGTGGTCGCTCCGCAACGCCTCGACGGGGCCCACGCGGCCGCCGCCGACCGGCGAAATGACGACGCCGCCGGCCACGGCGTCCCCCAACACGTCGACAACGGCCTGGGCCATCTTTAGAGAGGCCTTGCCGAACCCCACCACATGCACCGCCCCGGAAAGCTTGTACCTCCGCCCAGCCACCTCCACGCCGTCGCCGCTTCTTTTGACGTATTTAGCAACCGCCCCGTAGGGGTCCGCCGCCGCCAAGGCCGCCTCCAGCGCATCTAAGAGCACCCCAGCTCCACGGAGTCTCTCCAACTCGCCTCGGTTCTTAATCACAGTTAAAAATAAGCAATAATTTATACGTGGAGCGTTGGGTTCAGAAAGCCGAAAAATACAAAAGCTACGCCCAGCGTAGCCTCGAAGAGGAGGCCTACGACTTGGCTTGTTTCTTGGCGCAACAGTCGGCTGAGTTCCTTTTGAAGGGGGTGTTGATTAGGGAGGTGGGGGCCAGGCCGCTTACACACAGCCTATACGAAATGGCGAAGAGACTAGCCCAAGTCCGTACTGTGGAGCTGACTGAGGACGTGGCTAGGTGTGCCAAGTCTCTTGAGGAGCACTACGTGCAGGCTAGGTGTCCCGACGCGCGGCTGGGGCCCTACGAGCAGTGGGAGGCAGAGGAGTGTCTGCGTTGCCTAGAGATGTTGTGGAGATGGATAGGTGGGTTGAAGTAGCGAAGAAAAGGAGGGAATTGCGGCGGCCGTCGCGGCGTTTATAAAAGATACTTGCCGCGTCGGCGACGTGGCGCTCTTCGGCTCGAGGGCCCGAGGCGACTTCCACGACATGAGCGACTGGGATCTGGCGGTGGTTACGCAAGACGGGGAATACGCCGTAGAGGCTGAGGAGTTTGGACAAGTAGTCTACATACCGTTGTCGAAGCTTCGCCAGCTCCTCGCCTTCTCCATGCTCATACTCGACGTTGCCTACGAAGGACGCCTCCTCTGTGGAAGAGGAGAGTTTTGGCAGGAATTCACCAGAGAAGTTATGCAGTACATCAGGGAGAGGAGGCTGGGAAAAAATAGGTGGGGTTGGTATCCCGTCTAGGCCACCCACTCAAAGACGCCGGCTTGTAACACGACTATGCGTAGTATCAACGCGCCTATGAGCGCCAGTATTGCCGCGGCTGCTAACATCAGCTTGTTCTCACGCCTCCAGCTTACGAGACCTATGGCCAGGGGTGTCAATATGCCCACTGCCACGACTCCGCCCCAGAACGCCGGGGCCAGCGGGCCGTAAACGAGGGCCCAGCCGCTAATCCTGGCGGCCGTGCTGACGCCGTATATGGCGATGTTGACTAGAGCGAGTACGGCGATGAGTTCGGCGATTTCTAGGGCGATGTTTGCACGTACGGTGAATTTGGTGACGTTGTCGCGGTAAATTAGCAGTTCGGTCAACGCCAAGGCGCAGACCGACGCGCTGAGCATCCACAAGACTGGTATCAACGCCGTGTTCCAAAACGGTATCCCAGGCGCCGCGGCGATTAAGAAGCCGCTGTATATCGTGACCAAAACCCCCACAGCCGCCAGCAACACGCCAAACCACCCCGCGTCCATCACAGCGTTGAGCATCTTAATGTTGACCGTATGTCTTAACGCCACGAGAAGCAACACAATGCCCGTGGCCATCCAGCTTCTAAACACACCGACGCAATGGACATGAACAAAACCCAGCTGAACGCCCTTTAAATTGCTACTTTGGCTTGTCTAAGCAG
>WYEI01000282.1 GCA_009903905.1 Pyrobaculum sp.
GCTAGAGTTTTCTAAGGAGCCGTAGCCAGGTGGCGATGGATTCGCCGCCTGCGACGAATTTGTTCTTTATGAGCCAGTACTGTGTGGCGAGTCCTCTGTGGACTAGGTAGGCGGCGAACATGTTTACCAGAATCTTCGCCTGTCCCCGCCTGATTAGGCCTTTTATGTACTCGCTTGGGTAGTCCCTAGCCACGGGGTTTCCTTTTTCGGCGGCTTCCCGCGCCCTTAGGGCGAGGAGGCTGAGCCCCATCTCTCTAACCCACCGCTCGAACTTGGCCACCTCTTCTCTGTAGGCCTTCGCGATGTCCGTATCGAGTCGCCGTGGAACTTAAAACCCACATCACTCAGACAACACGCGGGTGTGGCTTAATATCTGTTACAATACGCCCAGCCTGCTCAGGAGATCCATTGCGCTGTGTTCCTTCGACAGCTTTACGTATGCCTTCTTCTCGCCGCGTGGAGATATGAGCGTGTTTACCTTCTCCACCTTGACGTTGTAAAGCCTCTGGATCTCGTCTGCAATTTGCTTCTTGGTGGCGGCTCTGTCTACTATTACGGTGATTTTGTTCTCCCTCTCCGCCAGGCGGAGGGCCTTCTCTGTGATCACAAACCGCCTGATCATAGGAACAGCCCCCTGAGCTTCTCCACCGCCGGAACGGTCCAAAGAGTCAGCCTGCCCGGCACGCCGCCTGGCGCGAGCACAAGCATGTTGAGGTTCTCCACGGCGACGACGTCGACGCCGGGGAAGTTCCTGACGGCAGACGCCAGCGGCGCGTCGGCGCTTGACACCACCACCAACACGCTCTTCGGCTCCTTGTACCGCCGCCCGCGCATCTTGCCCTTCCCAGCCCTAATCTTCAAGCCCTCGGCGGCTCGCTCCACGTCGAGCCACAGACCCAAGGCCTCAAAGAGCCTCCTAGCCTCCTTCGCCCTACTTATCTTCTCCGCGTCGCCCATCACAGCAAGCGGAAGAGACGGCACCTTCTCAACCACGTGGCCCCGCGCAACGACCCACGACTTGTACCCAGTGGCGGCTATGGCCGACCTAATGGCTAGGTTCTTCTCCTTCTTGTTTATCTCCTCGTGAAGCCTCTTCTCCACCCTCGGCGGGTGCGCCCTCCGACCGCCTACTGTGTTAGGTGCGAAACAGCCGCGGGGCCATAGAGAGCCCTTGTGGCGCGGGATTCTGGCGATGCCGAGGCCGACGCCGGGCGACTCACAACTGTGCTCCTTCCCAGCGCCTTCGTACACCCCCTTCGGCTGGAACCTCGCGCTCAACGCGCTTAAATACGCCCGCCTTATGACGTCGGGTCTCACAGCCTCCAAGAAGTGCACCGGCGCGTCTATATCTGCCACGTACCCCCCGTCGGGGCCGTACACCTTGACCTTGCTGGGTAGTTGCTCCTCCACTGGCTTGATATATGGGCTGAAATCTAACTGCTTAAACTTCAAGAGCACGTCCATCACGGCGTCCATAACACCCTATTTAAAAACTTTGAGTGCTTGTCCACACCACCTGCGGCTCTGCGGCTGGCGGCGCCTTCTTAGGCGGCCTGACCGGGTACCTAAGCACCACAAGCCTCTTCCGGGCGCCGGGCGCCGAGCCCTGCAGAAGTATATACGGCCCCTTCACCACGCCGTAGTGCAAGAAGCCGGACTTGGGGGTTATCTCCGCGCCGTTTTCGCCGATTTTCAGAACCCGCTTGTTGTACTCCGTACGCTGGTGGAACCCCATCTGGCCCGGCCTCGGCTGGGTGAACATTAGCGCGGGGGCCTGGGGGCCGATGGTGCCAGTGCGCCTATGGCCCTTCCTGTGTTTATGCCAACGCGGCAAGATGGTGACGCCGAACCTCTTTACAACGCCCTGATACCCCTTGCCCTTGGTGATGGCGATCACGTCGACCAGTTGCCCCGGCGTAAAGACGTCTTTCGGCGAGATAGATTTGCCGAGGATAGACTCGGCAAATTTAATCCTCTCGTCTACGCTCGGCACACCGCCAATGGGTATCTCCAAGATCTCAGGCGTCTTCTTGCCCACGCCCGACAGGTGGGGTTGCGTGACCACCAGCGCCCTCACGTCGACAGCCACATCTCTGTACTCATCCACCTTCTTCAACTGCTTATCCACATCCACCTTCTCGGGCAGGGTCAAAACCCTGGCCAAGTACTTGGGCAACTCCCGGGCCCAGACCTCTGCTACAGACAGCTTATAGCCCGTGGTGGGGTCCAACGTGTAGAGGCGGAACCCCCACGCGTAGAGAGGCGGCGCGTCGAGGACGGTCACTGCGCGGACGACCTCCTTGCCATACAGCGGGCTTGTGGGTCTGTCCTCAACCACCACCGCATGCGCCATGCCGGCTTTATACGCGGCGAAGCCCAGCAGAGTAGGCTTGCCTAGGTTCACGTCGGGCCAGGTGCGCACCCTAGGCACTATATCCGCTGCACGCTTCCGCGGATACACGCCCATCGAGCCGCGACGCGGCCTATTGATCTTCAAACCCATGTCCGCGGCGTTACACGTGGTTTAAATAGGTTACTACCACGAGCGTCTCCGGGCAAACCATGCCGCGGACAGGCTTCACACCAGCTGAGCGTTTACAATAGGCTTAATCTTCAGCACCAACATAAGGTTCTGCCTCTGAGAGGCGTAGCCTTTAAAGACCTGCGAGAAGCCTAACTATTAATATCCACATCGCCAATAGGCCATGCGCCAGCTGAAGAGGTGGAAATGCACGGCGTGCGGCGAGGAGATAATCGAGGGTCAGCTCTTCACGTTCTACAGCAAAGGCCCGGTCCACTGGGAGTGCCTAGAGAAGGAAATGGCAACTAGGGTTTACAAAGACGTGGACTTGGCGGCGTTGCTCCGGTTGGATCACTACCTACACGAAGGCATCGTGCTGGCCAAGCAACTTGAATACTTGGCCCAAAGCGGGGAGGTTAGGAAGAGGATTGAGGAGATACGGAGGCAACTAGAAGTCCTCGCGGCTAAGCTCACCAACGAGATAACCGCCAAAATATAAATCGCCCTTTTTCCGACCCCAAGTGTCTTTGGAAACAGGGAAAAAGAGCGTAAAGCTCACGTTGGGCAAACAGATCCTCACATTTCCTCTGCCAAGTGGCGAGCCCGTGCCCACAGCCTCCTTCGACGGCAAGACGCTCAACGCCTCTTGTTGCGGCGTCGAGGTTGTTCTGAAGGTGGAGCCAGCCGCCGACGGGACCGTCATACGTAAGGAGCTGGGGCCGCGGGAGCACGTCTTCGGCCTGGGCACGCGGGCGTATCCGCCCGACAGGAGGAGGGGGCGCTTCTTGCTCTTCAACAACGACCTATACGGCTACCAGCTCGGCATGGACCCCCTCTACGCCTCCATACCGCTTCTCGTGTTCGTCGAGGGAGGGAAGGCCTTCGGGCTTGTGGTAAACAGCCCCGCCTACGGCGCGGCCGACATAGGCGCCTTGAGATACGGCGAGGTGGCGATAGAGGTGGAGGACAAGCCCGAGGTCTACCTGTTATTCGGCCAGTCGCCCCTCGATGTTTACTCCACATACGCCGAGGTGACGGGCAGGCCCTTCCTCCCCCCGAGGTGGGCGCTGGGGCTCCACCTATCCCGCTACAGCTACGAGCCGCAGAAGGCGGCGGAGGAGGTGGTCAGAGAGGTGGCCCAGGAGGCGCCCGTGGAGGCCGTCTACCTCGACATAGACTACATGGATGGATATAAACAGTTCACCTGGGACTACAGAAAGTTCCCCGACCCCCGGGGCTTCGTAGAGGCCATGCACGAGGTGGGCGTCAAAGTCGTCACGATAGTAGACCCCTACATAAAAGCCGAGCCGGGGCACCGGCCCTTCGAGAGGTTCCTCAACTGCGTCTTGGTCACAGAAAACGACGAGCTGTACCTAGCCAGGGGGTGGCCCGGGCTCTCCGCGCTCCCCGACTTCTTGAACCCGCGGTGCAGGGAGCTGTGGGCCTCCCACGTGGCGGAGTTCGTCTCTACGTACAACGTCGACGGGGTTTGGCTTGACATGAACGAGCCCACCGTCTTCAACTGCGACGTCTTGACAAGCCGCTCGCGGATGTACGCACTGGCGGGCGCCACCCCCCACCCCCTCGACAGAGAGGAGCTGTATTGCAAGGCCCCCCGAGGCGCCTACCACGTCGTCGACGGCGTCAAGATCCCGCATGAAAAAGTCAGAGGGCTGTACCCCTACTACGAAGCCGAGGCCACGTACAAGGGGCTACAGGCGGCGGGAAAGGAGCCGTTTATACTCTCCCGCTCCGGCTACCTCGGCATACAGAAGTACGCCGCCCTTTGGACAGGCGACGTGCCCAGCACCTGGGAGGGGCTGAGGCTCGCCGTGATGTCTGTGTTGGGGCTCTCCGCATCAGGCGTGCCGTACGTCGGCTGCGACGTGGGGGGCTTCGCCGGGCTCGGCGACTACGAGCTGGCGGCTAGGTGGTACCAGGCGGCGGCCTTCTTCCCCATATACCGCGTCCACAGAGACAAGGCAACCCCCGACGCCGAGGTGACGCGGCTACCGAGCAAGTACCGCCACATGGCGGTGGAGGCGGTCAAGATGCGGCTCCGCTTCCTCCCCTACCTCAGGCATCTGGTCTGGGAGGCGCATCTCCACGGCTACCCCATCGTGAGGCCGCTGGGGCTCGAGTTCCCAGAGGACGAAGACGCCTTCAAGATACACGACGAGTATATGGTGGGGCCCTACCTCCTCTACGCCCCCATCTTAGACAAAGGCGTGAGGCAGAGAGACGTCTATCTGCCCAGAGGCGCCTGGATGGACCTAGCCACGGGGCGCGTCCACCTAGGCCCCAGCTGGGTTGTGTCTGAGGCAGACATGCCGCTGTACATACGGTCGGGCTCCGCCGTGCCTACGCAAGAGGCCCTCCTCATATACGGCGAGGGGAAGTGGACTATATACAGAGACGAAGGCCCCGCCTCAGTGACGCGGCTAGGCAACGCCGTGGAGACCGACGTCCAGTGGCCGGCTCTCTACATGCTGGGCGAGAGACTGGCCGAGGTCGTGGTCAACGGGAAGGGGAGGGCCGCCGCCTACGCGAAGCTGGGCACCTACGTGGAGCAGGGCGACTGAGGGATGTCCACGACGTACACCCTTCCGAACTTCGAAAGAGCCTCCGCCAGCTCCTCGGGGGCCTCTGTGACGAAGACGTGAGAGGGGCCCGTTCCGGAGACGCCGCCCACGGCGCCGCGGCGCAGGGCCTCCAGCGTGGGCTCTGGGG
>WYEI01000126.1 GCA_009903905.1 Pyrobaculum sp.
CCGAGTTGTTTGCGGCGTATATGTAGAAGCCGGTTAACTTATCCGGGACAGAGCCTCCGAAAGCCGCCTCCACGGCGGCGGAGACCGCCACCCGCTCGGCGAACTCCACCACGTTCTCAACCGCGTTGCCTCTCATGGACTTCAACACGCCTACCTGCGTGGCGTGTTTAAGCGCCGTGGCGTAGGCGGCCATCATGAGGTCGACGCCTCTATACCCCTCTCTCCACAGCTCCTCCACGGCCCTCCTAACCTCAGCCTCGAGACGGGGCTTAAGCCGCTCCACGTACTCCACCTCGTCATGCAGCCGCGGCTTAAGCACGAGGACGAGGGCAGACACCATGGAGACCTTGCCCCGGGCCTGTACGTCGGTGGCCGACTGGGCCTTGACCGGGATTATGTTAGACACGGCAAACCCCGCCTCCATAAGCGCCTCTAACGTGGCCGTCCACGCCTCCCTCCGGGAATGGGCGAAGTAGACGACGAAAATCCCGTCGTCGGCAATAACCCTCCTAATTTCTTTAAACGCCTTCTTGAGGAGGGCTTTGAAGTGCTCCTCAGTCCTCCCCCCGCCGACGCTTATATCCTCGGCGGAGCGGTCACGCCAAAGCGTCCAGAAGCTAAACGCCTCCGGGTACAGATCACCAACCACCCGCTTAAGCCAGACGTACACGAAGTCGTAACTCTCCGGATACGGAATATTGTCAAAATACGGCGGGTCGATAACGACGTATTTAATGCTTCTGCCCGCAAAAGGCAGATTCAACGCAGACCCAAACACCGGCTCAAACGGCCCAGCCCCCTCCAACGCATGGACAAGAAACGCAAACCCATCTAAAACATCAAACAAAGCCCCCCACAAAGTCCCCGAACCCTTAGCAAACGGATTAACCTCAACGTAATCCCACGACATGGTGATAACCTTAAGAGCATATGTATCCCTAACTTTAAGAACACGCTTATCCCATGACGTCAGCCGTGAGTTGCGATCCGCCTGCTTCGCCACCAGCCAGGCGAGAACTGTGCGGAGGCTTGGCTCTATTTGTTTGAGCTTCTCTACGAGTTTGTTTAGGTAGTAGTGTTGACGCTTGTTGAAGAGATCTCCGAATGTCTTGTAGCCGTAGAGCGGCGGCAATACGCTACGGGGGTCGTTAGGCGCTATTAACTCGGTCAACCTCTCCGGCTCGGGGACCTCTTCATATGCCTTCCTATCGGTCTCTGTGGCTGGGTGGAATTTCTTATCCTCTGTCACAACAACTACCATCTTGTCGTTGTGGCCTATGTTTTTCCTGATGTATTCGTCTGAGATCGGGGCGCTGCACTTGGGGCATCTCGCCTTGCCCTCACTAATTGTCTTTATCCCTTCCCCTCCCTTTTCTATCACCACGTCGTAGTCGTCGCCGTTGTATATAGGCTTCCAGTAAATCTTCTCGTCTGCATCTAGGCCGGAGTCCAGCATTAGGGGGACCCAGGCGCCGCACTTGGGGCACCTTACCTGCTTTGCCCATATGTAGTGGGCGATCCTCTTGCCGTTTCTAGGCGGGTAGTACCACGAGAGCTCCTTCTCGAGCTCCAGCGCAATGCGGCAGCCCTCGCGCGCCAGGGGGCCCGCCTTCTCGGCTTCTCCGCTTTTGCAGATCGCCTCCATGTCTGCCCCGAAGCCTCTCCTATATCTCTTCTTAAGCGTCTCCCAGGCCTTGGGGTCTATCAGCTCCTTTCCGTGCTCCCTCGCCAGTTGTATTGTCTTGAGCGCCAGCCACTGCACCGGGTTGTACTCAAGCGCGACGGCGTGTGCCCCCAGTCTCGCCGCCTCAAGCGGAATGGAGCCGCCGCCTGCAAACGGGTCTAGAACGACAACGCCCTTCAGCCTCTCCCTCACCTCGGCAGGCGGGTTATGCCAGTATTGTTGCTTATCCCCGTCGAGCCCAAGCGCCTTTTTTGCCAGGTGGAGGTCTAGGTCGGGTAGGAGGGTGGTGAGAAGGATGAAACGCGAGATTGTGAGGGGTAGGCGGGCGAGCGATGTATACATTTCGAAGTGTGGAGGCCTTGCGTTGCGTTCTTTCGCGGCTTCTTCGTCTATTTTGCGTTTTATGTCTCTCCATTCTCCTGCCAAAGGCTTCTCGATGGCCACGTATGTTCTACGGTTTTAATTTAACTTCTGTGGTTGGGGTGATTAGCTTAATGAAGTCAATATATGGTATTACGTATTTTGTCTGGGTTCTTATGTACTGCTGTATGTGGGGGGCTAGGGCGTCGCATGGGTTTTTGTATTTTCTGAGTAGGCCGTGGTGGAGGTCTACCACGTAGAGGTATGTATGGTGCTTCAGGGCTTTGGCTAGGGCTACTGCGTCGATTACGCGTCGGTCTGGTATTTTGCGGAGTTGGTCTAGCCGTTTGGCGCACATGGTTTCCCACTCTATGGGCTGGATGTGTATCTGGCTGTTTAGCGACGTTACTGTCTTGACTTCTATCAGTCTCACCTCGTCGGGGCAGATGGATATTAGGTCTATCCCAGCCAGCGGCTTGTCTCTTAGGTCTAAGACGCGGCATTTCTCCGCCTCCTCCTGCTGTATTACAATCTCCTCGCCCTCCTTGCCTTGATTTATGATGTTGGTGGCCCACTCGACGCCCAGCGCCAAGTAGCCCAGAGGCCTGTAGAAGGCTGTTAACACAGGCGCCACGGCTATGTGGGGCTGGCAGGCCTTGTCAATCTGTTGCGTCCAGAAGTTCTGCTCCGCCACTATCCTTCTTTTCAGCTCCTCCCTCTCGGTGGGGGATAGCCCGCGTTTTTTCTCCAGCTCCTGTAGCTTTCTTGAGGTCTCTGTGTATATGGTGTCGAGCAACTTCTGGCATATCCGTCTCGCCTTTTTCTCTAGCTCCTCTCGTATCTCCTCCAACACGTCGCTGGGGGGCGGAGGCGCTTGGTTTGTCTTGTTTACCTCCATGGCTATGTTCAATATGGAGAGAGGCACCTCCCCCTCGGCGCCGCAGGGGGTGTTGCCCGGCTTGAAATACGCCGCAACTTTTGCCAAGCTGTATTCCCTCTCTCCCGCCGGCGTGGGTAGGGCGAGCTTGGCCTCGCCTTTGAGTATCCAGAGGGTGCCGTCTGCGAAGCAAGGCTTCTCCACCTCCACCTCCACGGCACTCGGCAGTTGTGATATGTGGTACTCCACCACCGCCTTGGCCAGGGGATGTTCCACTGTGATTCTCTCTGGGCATTGGCCGCCGAAGCCGGCCGCCTCAGTTAGGCATCTGCCCCGGCAGAACCTCCCCAATTCGCGGGGTGGATACTTCACCTTTATGCATCCGCCTCTTTCTTCGTAGCTTCGGGGGTCCAGCGCGGCTAGCGTGTTTAGGATTAGGGTTTTCAACTCGTCGTCTGTGACCACGTCTGTGCACCGTGGGTCTGCCTCTATCTTTATCCGGTCGCTTGTCAACAGCTCTTCAAGATCTTTAAGGGCGACGGCCCTCTGCTGCAGTAGCTTGTCTACCTCCTCCTCTGGGCTTCTGCCGGCTAGGGCTGCCTCCACTATCTTGAGGAACTCCTTCTCAGCAGCGGCGTTGCCTAGGTAGTCAAAGACTTTGCCGAGGGTTTTCTTGATCTCTTCGATCTTCTGGAGGAGTATTTGGTAGATGCGGCCGTCTATGGTGTCTGCCACCAACATGTTGTATACGAAGACGGGCTTGGTCTGGCCGTAGCGGTGTATCCTCCCGATCCTCTGGTCTAGTCTGCTGGGGTTCCAGGGGAGGTCGTAGTTTATGAGTACGTTGGCCACCTGGAGGTTGAGACCTTCGGAGGCTGCGTCTGTGGCCACCAGCATCTTGCCGGTGCGTCGAAACTTGTCCTCGGCGGCTTTGCGTTCCTCCTCGGCCATGCCGCCGTGGAGCGTCACCACTTCTCTCAACGCCGCCAGTCTCTCGGCGAGGTAGTGCATGGTGTCGCGGTACTGTGTGAAGATGATGACCTTGGAGTCTTTATGTCTCTCCAGTAGTTCCAGTAGCTTCTGGTATTTGCTGTCTATCTTCACCGCCTCAGCCAGTTGTTTAAGTTTGTGGAGTTGCTCCAGCTCCCTATCGATCGCGTTTATGTCGGCGACGACGTGTCTCAAGGCCTCTGTTTCGGTCTTCACGTCGTATGTAGGCTTCAGAAGACCCGCCTTCATCTGCTGGAGGGCTTGTATCCTCTTCTCCACGGTTTTCTTTATCGCGGCGATGCTGGAGGATGCCCTCTTCTGGAAAACCACCGCGACAAGGCCGAGGGCCCTCCTCCTTCTGCCCTTTGCCTGCCTAGCCGCGTCGTAGTAGTATTTAACGTAGCGTATAACCTCGGCGTAGAGCCGGCGCTCCTCCTCTGTGGGCTCCACAACCACAGGCGGGCTTACGTATCTCTCCGGAATCCCGGCCTCCTCCTTTACGTCTTCTCTCAGCCTCCGCACCACGAGCCTCTTGACGGCGGGGCGGAGCGTGCTCTCGTCTACTGATGGATCTAGTAGTCTGAGCCGCGCCACGAAGTCGTGGCGTTTGCCATGGTGAGGGGTGGCGGAGAGGAGTAGCACGTTTCTCGCCTTGGAGGCCGCGGCCTCCGCCGCGGTGTATCTCTGAGTGGGCCCCCTTGCGCCTACGGTGAGGCTGTGGGCCTCGTCGAAAACAGCCAGGTCCCACTCCTCCTCTAGGTATTGTTTATGATGTCTTTTTAGGTAGTCCACGCTGACTATTACGCAGTCTGCCCTGGGGTCTCTCTCGACGCAGTGTATGTCGAATTTCTCCGCCAGCTCTCTCCTCCACTGGAATGTAAGGAATCTGGGCGTAACGATGAGAACCCTCTTGGCGAGGCCGCGGAGCATAAGCTCCTTTATCAAGAGGCCGGTCATGATGGTTTTGCCCAAGCCGACGTCGTCTGCCAAGAGGAGCCGCAGAGCGCCTTCATCGTACAACTTTCTAAGGGCGTAGTTTACGAAGTCCAGCTGGTAGGAAAGGGCGTTTATCCTGCTATGCGACGGATTTACACATGGCGTGTATCTGCCGTGTAGATACACCCGGAGCGCCAGCAGAGACAAAGGCGACAACACAACACGCCTCTTCATCTATATAAAAAACGTGACGGTTGCTAAACGCCTTAATCTCTACGCCTAGATTTGCGTTTTTTCTTACCGCCGTTGTTATAGAGGAGATCTTTCCCGCAGAGGAGATACAGGAGAAGAAATAAAACAGCTACTTGAGAC
>WYEI01000205.1 GCA_009903905.1 Pyrobaculum sp.
GCCGGATCAAGCCCGCTCATCAGCGACACAAAGGCATACTCTAACGGAACCATCGGGAAAGGGTACGCCGAGTGCCTAATAGTGGTCTCCGTGACGTGTCCCTCCTGTAGTGCCTGGGCGGTCCATATGATGTCCCTCCACGTGTCGAGGCCGAAGGGGGGGACATGGAGCGTGTAGAGCTGGATGAGGGAGCCCCCCACTATAGCCGTGGCTACCATTACCTTCTTCATAGGCTTTTCACGTGCAAATGCAGTTACTGTTAATGCCGCCGCTAGTGCCACCACATAGCCCAGACCAGTCCGTCTGAGAAGAAGAACCTCTACTTCACTTACAGTGAATACTGCTATGGGTAGAAGCCATAACGAGAAAGGAATCCTAAACGTTGGTACCTCTTTATTTTTGCTTCTGTTTACATCAGTAGGCAAGAGTAATGCCAAGACTGCCAAGGCCAAAGTTATCTCTACATAGATTAACGCATTAATACTTAGGCGGTTAGCTACGTAGAGCGTTGCAAAAACCAAAGCCGTTGCGACTAGTAGAACTGTAACTAAGCTATCCAGCTTCATGATATAACTGCTAGTGTCCTACGCCTTGCCGTTTTTACGCCGAACGCATTTAAACAGTTTATAATAAGGACCTGACCGTTCCGACTCTGCCCCATACGCCTCCGCATCTCCGGAAGAAAGCCCTACCTATGGCTTCCCTCTTCCAAGAGACTTTCAATCACACGGAACGACACCTCTCTGTCAAACCTCTTCGCAAGCAACGCAACTTTATCGCGGTCTAACTCCTTCGCTTTTAACACCACTTCTCCAAGTCTATGGACATCAGGATAGGGCGCTCTGTATCCGTTTATGCCATTCATGATGAACTCGGTGGACCAGGGCAGATCAAATGCCACGGTTGGTATGCCGAGTGCCTGTGTCTCCATAACGGCTAATGGCGCGCCTTCATATAGACTGGGATGTAACAAAACGTCTACATACTCAGCTAAGAGAGAAAGTAGCCTAGACCTTTCCACAAACCCAAAGTATCTAATTGGAATAGCTTTACTCTGCTTAATTAGCCACTTTTGTAGAGGGCCTGTGCCGAACACCCAAAACTCGATGTGCCTCTCACCCATTTCAACAAGGCTCCTTATGGCCTCCACTGCATACGTGATGCCTTTTGTAAAATAGAGACGCCCTACAAACGCTACCACGGTTTTTGTCTTTTCTGTACGACGATTGTGGTCTTTCAGACGTGATAGTTGATTGTATTCAATGCCGGGATACGCCACAACGCCGGACCTACTGATTTTGGGGGCTAGGTCTGGATAGAGCCACTCTGCCTCTGACTTTACGTGCCTAGCTATAAAGATGTTGTAATTGCTATAGAGGAGGTCCTGCCTCATCCAGGTTTTTAATGCTGGATACCCCATATAGAGGGGTAGCTCCCCTGGTGTGGCGGTATTTAGAGCATGTCGAAAGTTTTCAAAGAAAGGCAAAACTGAGTAGCTACTCCCGTGGTATACTGTGAAAATCACTGCATCCCTGAGAACTGGCAACAGCCCGGTTAAGGGGCT
Source organism: Pyrobaculum sp. (assembly GCA_009903905.1). The sequence continues at coordinate 1,565 of WYEI01000205.1, forward strand.
GTTAGACAATGCCAGACGTATACCTCTCTTAATCAGCTTGGCGACATATCTCTCGGCAAGTTTTGCGTAAAAGACCCACCGAGGGGGGATGTTGGGAAAATATATCCGTATTACAACGATCCTTCCCCTCCGTTGTACAGTGACTCCCTCTCTTAGCCCGGCTCTACCTGTAATTACGTATATTGTCCAACCTCTGGTGCTTAGCCACTCGGCTAGCTGATGTGAGTAAATCGCAACACCACCGAAGACATATGGCGGATATTCGTGGGTAACTAACATCAATGATTTTTCGATCTTTGCCATGTCATCTCTAGCACTAATTCGTATTCTTGGGCTAATCTATCCCAGCTAAACCTTTCCCTAAATGAACCAGAATATACACGTAAATTCTTTCTTAACTCCTCTACATCATTCAGTACCCAACTAAGTACTTGCTCTAGCTCTTCATAGTTCCTATAGGTGTAGACGCCTTGTCTATACCACAGCTTATATTCGGGAATATCGGTCGTCACTACCGGGACTCCGCATGCAATAGCCTCCGCAATTTTAAGCGGCGTAGCGAAGTTCTTAGTCATTCTGCCATATGGTGCATAAACCAGGTCGCTAGCGTTAATGTAGTAGGGTATCTTTTCGTAAGGTTGCGGCGGGTGAAAGTAGATAAACTTTTCCATCTCATATCGCTTAGAGAGCTGAAGTAACTTGCGGTAATATGCACCTCCGTGGGAGTACCCTACCACCAGGAGTCTTGTGTCGATGCGTTGCCTGAGTTTCGCCAGTATTTTTACTGCACTTCCAATATCTACCCAGACGTCTAGTGAACCTGAAAACAACACTATCCGGGGTTCTGGGTTTAGGCCTAGGGTCCTTCGCGCAACATGTGGATCTTGTGGTTTGAAGAGCTCTGGATCTACGCCGTTGGGTATGATGTATGTTGCTACGCGGGGCGCTACGGCTTCTATGACTTTCTTGAGTCCGTAAGATGGGGTTATTGCGGCGTCGCTGTTTTTCAGCGCCTGCGTTGCGATGATCCACACTCCTGTCTCTATGGTGTGTTTGCCGGTAGTGTAGTAGGCGGATGCGGATTCTGGGTAGTGGTCTAGGTAGTCGTATATCGCAGGGATGCGGTGCCGTTTGGCGAGTTTTGTTGCTATTAGGCTTGGTAGGATGTTGGCGTGGATTATTGCGTCTATGCCTTCGCGTTGTATTGCGCCTTTGATTGTTAGATATGTCTGGGGCGCGTTTATGAGGTAGTAAAGTCCGAGGTTTTTCGCGGGTAGAGCGCCGGGTATTGGTATTTCCACGGCGTTGAGCTCTCTTAGTTTTTCGCGTCTTGTTGCGAGTGGGTGATTGGTATAGCTGAGGAGGTAAATCTCATGTTTCCTTGCGAGTCTCTTTGCTATGTGATACATGCGGTTTGGAATTGGGTGTCTGAGTAAATCATTGGGTGGTACCAGCAGTATCCTCACGCCAAACGACTTGCTTCGCTATATACGTCCTCCAGCTTCTCCTCGATGTGCCTGGCCTCGTTGTAGGTGGGTATGGCCACCGTCACGGCGGGGGTGTAGGTGGGGTCTGGCTTGATGCGCCATGGCTGTTTGAGCCACCGCTTGGCGGCGGCGTAGTAAGCTAGCGGCGCGCCGAAGTGAGCCGCGGCGAGGGCGGCGCCGAGGGCCGTCAGGGGGTTCACGGGGTGAGGAGCCTCAGCCCGAGTCTTTCTATTGCGTCTCGTCTCTCGGCGATTTCTTTGTCTAACGTGGCGAAGGTGTGTACCGCCTTTCGGCTAGGCGTAGCGCGTAGGCGATGTGGAGGAGGTCGAGCGTCTTTAGCCGGAGGGCGTGTGCGAGCTGAGTGGCCTTTTGCAGGAGGTCGGCTGGCGTGTTGTCTACCGGCTGGGCGCCGGCGTGTTTCAGCACGTGTGCAACTACGGCGGCTACTTTTTCTTTTCGGCCTAACCTAGTGTAATGCGGCGGAAGCTTGAGGGCGCCGATTCTTCGTGAAATATATGCGTAGAGCTCGACGAGCGTTAGGAGGGATACGAGCATCTCTTCTCTGAGTGTTCTCAGGGTCTCCACGAGCTGTGCGGCGTATGGGTGGTTGGGGTCTTCGGCGAAGTAGTGGCTGAGGAGGACGTTGGTTAGGTAGGCCACCTGTCTCTCTGTTGAGAGACTTCCCTCACGACGTCGATGCCTCCCGTTGCCCTTGCCCTGAACCCCCCGGCGTGTGCTATTTCGACCAGCCGCTCTAGGAGCTCGTCGTTGCTGATGTCGGTGGGCCCCGTCCACTCGACCACGACGGGCACCCCGGGGAGCTTCCTTTGGAGCTCTAGGTTTATCCTCAGCGCTTCGCTGGCCCTTGCGTCCAGCGTGATGACGTAGGTGGGCCCCCAGTCGGGGTCCTTCTCTACTCTCACTTGACGAGGGACAGCGCCTATGAGTGCCTTCGCGGCTTGTAGGGCTATTTCGGCGGTTAGCGTGGCCGCCGCGTTGAGCGCAGTTGCTACGGCGGCGTGTAGCTGAGGCGCGGGTAGCGCTGTTGGTGGCGGTAGTTGTATCGTCATTGCTTCGACGCGGCTATTTTTGCCATGATTTCGGCTATTTCTATTTCGTTTGAAATCTTTTTCTCTTCCGTGGTGAGTGCTTGGAGGTTTTGTAGTTTCGGCGCTACTGCGGTAAGCTTGAAGAGAGATGCGGCGAATTCGGCGTAGAGGTCTGGGGGCGGTCTGTTGCGCATTTCGGCGAGTTTCTCTGGGCTGAACGGCCTTTTCAGGACCTCGTCGAACGGCTCTCTGCTGGCTTCTTCGATTTCTGCTACTGCTTTGAGTATTTGCGAGTAGCTCCGCATGGAGTCGGCGATTAGTTTCAGCGCGGTTTCCTCCACTTCTGCAACCACGGATAACCTCGCGGCGGCTGTATAAATACATATACGCGCGTCATGAGGAGCTGCGGCGGGTGGAGGTTGTTCGGCGCGTCCCGTTTCCTAACGGCCTCTCCGTGTGGGGGCGTCTGCCACGCGGCATGGTCCCCTTCGTCCAGCTGGGTCTCTCTTGGGACCTTGGCCGGCCTCTCTACTGCTGGGGAGCCGGCGTCTCGGCGTCGGGTTTCATGGAGTTGTGAGGTCCCTCCTCCACCTCTTCGGCGTGTTGAGCCACTGCAGGCCGAGGGCCAGCGCCTTCTCCTCGTCCACCTCCACGCCGAGGCGCCTCGCCACGGCGTACCCCACGGCCTTGGCCAGCACGCGCAACGGCGCGGCCAGGCGGAGCACCTCCTCAGCCGCGCGCCTGAGGGCCTCCACCAAGGCCTGTGATTTTATGCGGCCGCCCCTCCTGAGGTAGAGCATGGCCGCGTCTATGAGCGCCCTGGCGGCGGGGCGCGCCCTAAACCAGACGCCCCTGCGTAAGGCGCGGCTCTTGAGCCCCCGAAGCGACACCAGCGAAGGCACAAACCCCGCCGCCAAGAGCATAGCGGAAGTTTTGCTGAGGGTATATATTGGTTACGCTGACGGGGCCGGCGGATGCGCCGTCTTAAGGCCGTCGGCGCCGTCTTATTGCTTGTTGTCCGTCCCCAGAACCTCCTCCAGCGTGACGACTTCTCTCTTACTCTCGATGAGCCA
>WYEI01000222.1 GCA_009903905.1 Pyrobaculum sp.
TGACGTATACGGGCTACAACATAGAAGACGCCGTGATTCTGAACAAGGCGTCTGTGGAGCGCGGCATGCTTAGGTCTGTGTTTTATCGTACCTACGAGACCGAGGAGCAGAAGTACCCAGGTGGGGAGGAGGATAGGATTGAGATACCCGACAGCTCCGTGAAGGGGTACAGGGGGCCTGAGGCATACAGCCACCTTGACGAAGACGGCATCGCGCCGCCTGAGGCGTATGTGAGCAGTAGTGAAGTTATAATCGGCAAGACCTCGCCGCCTAGGTTCTACACCACGCTGGAGGCCGAGCGCATCTTGAAGGAGAGGAGAGACGCCTCCATAGCCGTGAGACGCGGCGAGAAGGGCATAGTAGATAGGGTGATCATCACGGAGTCGCCGGAAGGCAACAAGCTGGTCAAGGTGAGGCTGAGGGAGCTGAGGATCCCGGAGCTCGGCGATAAGTTCGCTTCGCGCCACGGCCAGAAGGGCGTCGTGGGCATGTTGCTTAGACATGAGGACATGCCGTTTACCGAGGAGGGCATCGTGCCGGACATAATCGTGAACCCGCACGCCCTGCCGTCCCGCATGACGGTGGCGCAACTGCTGGAGAGCATGGCTGGAAAAGTGGGAGCCTCCACGGGTCAGCTGGTAGACGCCACGCCCTTTGAGGGGGTCAAGGAGGAGGATCTCCGAAAGCTCCTCCTCAAGCTGGGATATAAGTGGGATGGGAAGGAGGTGATGTACAGCGGCATAACCGGCGAGAGGCTTGTGGCGGATATATTCATAGGGGTTGTGTACTACCAGAAGCTCCACCACATGGTGGCCGATAAAATACATGCGAGGGCTAGAGGCCCCGTCCAGATACTCACCAGGCAACCCACTGAGGGGCGTTCGCGCGAGGGAGGCCTTAGGCTCGGCGAGATGGAGAGAGACGTCTTGATAGCACACGGCGCCTCGGCGTTGCTCTACGAGAGGATGGTCGAGTCAAGCGATAAATACGTGATGTATGTCTGCGAGCTCTGCGGCCTCCCCGCGTATCTAGACGCCAAGAGCAACAAACCGAGATGCCCCATCCACGGCGACACGGGACAGTTCGCCAAGGTGACCGTGCCCTACGCCTTCAAGCTGTTGCTTCAGGAGCTCATTGCGCTGGGCATATACCCCAAGTTGGAGCTGGCCGAGGTTTTAGATTAAACTTTATATATTGATTTGTATCTAACGCCGTGTCGTTAAGGGAGGAACTCGACACTATCCCCCGAAAGGTGATTAAATCTATTAAGTTCGGGGCCCTCAGCCCTGAGATCATCAGGAAGTACTCCGTGATGGAGGTCACCACCTCTGAGGTATACGATGAGGGCGGCCTCCCAGTGAGGGGCGGCATCGCGGACCGCAGGCTCGGCGTCGCCGAGCCCGGCTCGCGGTGTGAAACCTGCGGCCAGACACACGACGTGTGTCCAGGCCATTTTGGACACATTGAGCTGGTTAAGCCAGTTGTCCACGTGGAGTTCGCGAGGGTAATCTACGACGTGTTGAGGGCGACTTGCCCCAACTGCGGTCGCATTATGTTGAGGGATGAGGAGGCTAGGCGGTATAGGGAGAGGCTTACGAAGCTCAGGGGGCGTTGGAGGCTTCTAGCCCTGAATCTCCACGAGAAGATACGCAAGAAGGCTTCCGAGAGGACGACTTGCCCCCATTGTGGGTATAAGAGGAATAAGATAAGGTTCGAAAGGCCTTACTACTTCTACGAGGAGACTGAGAGCGGGGCCTTGGTGAAGCTAGACCCCGAGGTGTTGAGGGATAGACTTGCCAAGGTCCCCGGGGAGGATCTAGAGCTGTTGGGCTTCAACCCGTCTGTGGCCAGGCCTGAGTGGGCTGTTTTGAAGGTTCTGCCCGTGCCGCCGCCTCATGTGAGGCCATCGATACAGCTAGAAACCGGCATAAGGTCCGAGGACGACTTGACGCACAAGCTCGTGGACATAATCCGCATGAACGAGAAGCTGAAGATCGCCATAGAGACGGGCGCCCCCACCAATGTGGTTGATAACTTGTGGGATCTGCTCCAGTACCACGTGGCGACGTACTTCGACAACGAGCTCCCCGGCATACCTGTGGCTAAACACAGAGGCGGGAGGCCGCTTAAGGGCATCGCCCAGAGGCTTAAGGGGAAGGAGGGGAGGTTCAGGGGCTCCCTCTCCGGCAAGCGCGTCAACTTCTCGGCGCGTACCGTCATCAGCCCCGACCCCCACATAAGTATCAACGAGGTCGGTGTGCCTGTGGACATAGCCAAGGTGCTGACAGTTCCGGAGAGGGTGACGACTTGGAACGTGGACGTCCTCCGTGAATATGTAATAAGGGGCCCCGAGGCTTGGCCGGGCGCCAACTACGTGGTGACGCCGGAGGGCAGGAGGATAGATCTGCGCTACGTGAAGGATAGGAAGACGCTGGCGGACAGGCTTGCGCCTGGTTGGATCGTAGAGAGACATCTGCGAGATGGGGACATAGTTCTGTTTAACCGCCAGCCGAGTCTCCACAGGGTGTCCATGATGGGGCACCTGGTCAAGGTGTTGCCGGGGAGGACCTTTAGGCTCCACCTAGCCGTGTGTCCGCCGTATAACGCCGACTTCGACGGAGATGAGATGAACCTACACGTGCCCCAGACTGAGGAGGCCCGGGCCGAGGCGCGGACTTTGATGCTTGTGGAGAAGCACATAATTACCCCGCGCTACGGCGGCGCCATAATCGGCGCAAGGCAGGACTACATCATAGGCGCCTACCTCCTCTCGCACAAATCAACCTTCCTCACCAAGAAGGAAGTCGCCTTCCTGCTGGGGGCGGGAAAATCCGCTGAGGACCCGCCCGAGCCCGCCATTCTGCACCCCGTGGAGCTGTGGACAGGCAAGCAGATTATTTCTCACTTCCTCCCGAAGGACCTCAACTGGGTGCAGCCAACGGCCTTTAAGAGCAGGTGCCAAGACGCGTATAGGTGTTTTGGCGACGAGTGGATTATCGTCGTCAACGGTAATTTGGTGAAGGGGGTGTTGGACAAGAAGTCCATAGGCGCTGAGCAGGTGGACTCCCTGTGGCACAGGGTAGCCCGCGACTACCCGCCTGAGGTCGCCAGGCAGTGGCTGGACTCCTCCCTGAGGCTGTTTCTCAGGTTCCTGGACCTCAGGGGCTTCACCTTCGGCATGGACTCCATATATCTGCCGCCGGAGTCCTACAAAGAGCTAGACGAGCTAATTGAGGAGAGTCTGAAGAAGGCAGATGAGCTGATTGAGGAGTTTAGAAGCGGCCGTCTGGAGGCTATGCCAGGCTTCACTGTGGAGGAGACCTTTGAGAACAAGGTTACCGAGATAATGTCTAGAGTGCGCGAAGACGCGGCTACTGTAGTGGAGAGATACATACGCAAAGACGCAGAGGGCTACCTCATGGCTAAGACCGGCGCCAGAGGCAGCATCGTGAACATAGTCCAGATGGTCGCCACGCTGGGACAACAGACAATAAGGGGCGAGCGCATTAGGCGGGGCTACAGGACAAGGACTCTCCCGCACTTCTCGACAGGCGACATAGGCCCCTACGCAGGCGGCTTCGTTAGGAGGTGCTTTAGATGCGGCTTGTCACCTGTTGAGTACTTCTTCCACGCGGCCGCCGGCAGAGACGGCTTGATAGACACCGCGGTGCGTACGGCGCAGTCAGGCTACATGCAGAGACGGCTGATCAACGCTCTGCAAGACGCATACACGGCCTACGACGGCACTGTTAGGTTCGGCGGCGAGACGCTGTTGCAGATGCTCTACGGCGAAGACGGCGTCGACGTAAGCCGCTCGGACCACGGGAAGATAGCCGATATAAAGTCGTTGAAACTCTGGATAAGATGATCTCCAAACAAGATCTGTTGGCAAGGATCTCGCAGGTGTTGCCGCAACCGCTTTATAAAGAGCTTGAAAACGCCGTAAAAGACCTAGACAACGAGGGGGCACTCCGGCTGATATACCGCGTTCTCAAGCTCTACACCACCTCCTTGATAGACCCAGGCGAGGCCATCGGGATCGTGACGGCTCAGTCAATCGGCGAGCCGGGTACCCAGATGATTCTGCGTTCTTTCCACTACGCAGGTCTGAGGGAGTTCTCCATGGCGAGAGGTTTGCCCAGGTTGATAGAAATAGTCGACGCCAGAAGGAACCCGTCTACCCCGCTTATGTTCATCTACCTAAAGCCGCCCCACAACAAGAGCAAGGAGGCCGCCGAGGCCGTCGCGAAGAAGATACAGCAGGTGACGCTGGAGATGCTGGCTAAGGAGGTCGATGTGGACTACGTGGCTGGCGCTGTGACGATCACGTTGGACCCAGACCAGCTGAAGTACCGCGGGTTGAGCCTAAAAGACGTGGAGAAGATAGTAAGCAAGGCAAAGGGGAAAGACCTCTCGGTCTCCATGCGCGGATACACAATTACGGTGTCGCTGACGACTCCTGACGTGTTAAAGATCAGGAAGGCGCGGGACAAGATCCTACAAATCAAGGTGTCCGGCATAAAGGGGGTGAGGAAGGTCGTGCTCCAGTACGACTCTAAAAACGATGAGTGGTTTATAGTGACCGAAGGCACCAACCTAGAGGCGGTGCTCCAGCTGGAGGAGGTGGACCCCACGAGGACGTACAGCAACGACCTCCACGAAGTTGAGGAAGTCTTGGGCATCGAGGCGGCTAGGTCTCTGGTGGCGCAGGAGATCAAACGCGTCTTGGACGAGCAAGGCCTCGACGTGGACACCCGCCACATGTACCTAGTCGCAGACGCGATGACTTGGTCAGGCAGACTAAAGCCCATAGGACGCCACGGAGTTGTCGGGGCGAAGGAGTCGCCCCTAGCCCGCGCCGCCTTTGAGGTCACCGTGAAGACGCTTGTGGAGGCCGCGGTGAGGGGGGAGGACGAACAGTTCAAAGGCGTCGTGGAGAACATAATCGCCGGCAAATACGTCCCCGTAGGCACAGGCATAGTCAGGCTTTTGATGCAGTTCTAGGCCCCAGCGGATTCCGCCCAC
>WYEI01000020.1 GCA_009903905.1 Pyrobaculum sp.
ACTCACAGCTACGATAAGAAACCTTTGGACAAAAGAAATAGCCTGGAAGAAGTAACTCCCCCTATGAAGGTTGCAGTTATCTATGATTTCGCAACACACCCCGGCGGAGGCGATTTCGTCAATGTCGAACATCTTACGTACGCTTAAAGAGGTAGGCCTAGAAGTGGACCTTCTAACCTCCCGACCAGAGGGATTACAAAAATCCGCAAGCTTCTTCGAAGTTGAGACCCCCGCAGTAAATCTCCATCATATGAGACTGCCACCCTACTTCAAGCACCCTTACAGTATGGCGTACATTGCGTGTAAGGCAACAAAATTGAAAGGTGATATGTTGCTTCCCCGCCGATGCAGACGTTGCTGACGCCATTCACCAAATGAAGATACTCATAGCAACGCCCATGTATCACCCCCACATAGGAGGTGTAGAATACGTGGTTAAGTCCGTGGCGGAGCGGCTGGCCAAGATGGGGCACGCAGTAACGGTGCTCGCCGGCGAACCCGGCGCGAAGACCCCCAGAACAGACCAAATCAACGGAGTCCAAGTAATCAGATGGCCTACCAGGGCCCCCAACCACGCCTACCACATACCCAAGAAGAGAGACCAGCTGAGAAATCTCCTCCGGAAGCTCCTCAACGACGCCGACGCGGTGCACATCCACAGCGCACATGCTGTCCTCACGGTGTGGACCGCCGCGACCGCGCGGAGGATAAACCCAAGCATGCGGATTGTCTTTACGCCGCATTACCACGGCACGGGACACAGCGCCCTGAGGAGGCTCCTCTGGATCCCCTGGAGGAGGTACGTGGCGCGTGCAGTCGAGACGGCCGACGCGATACACGCCGTAAGCCCCCGCGAGGCCCAGCTACTCAAAAGCCACTACCCGCAAACCAGCGGCAAGACCGTGGTCATCCCAAACGGCGTAGAGGAGGACGTATTCAGCCACAGGTGGCGGGGCGCAGACAGCGGCTACATGATGTACGCCGGGAGGGTCGAGAAGTACAAGCGGCTGGAGGTGGCGGTGAATGTGGCGAGGGAGCTGGGGCTGAGGCTGTTGGTGGTGGGGAGGGGGCCCCACCGGGAGAAGCTGAGGAGATACGCCAGGCGCTGTGGAGCCGCCGTCGAGTTCCTAGACCCCCAGCCCCGCCCCGACTACTTGCGCCTACTCGCAGGCGCCAGATACGCCGTTAACCCCAGCAGGCAGGAGGCCTACAGCATATTCGCCGCTGAGGCCCTCGCCATGGGGGTACCTACCATAACCACGCCTGAAGTTGCCGAAAACCTTGTTGCAGAGCAAACGCCATTTAGATACGGCCTTGTCCTAGTTACGCGTGCCATGATCTCCAATTGGGAAGCAGTAATCCCGAAATACCTCAGCCTTTACCGTCCGTGATCAGGGACCAGGACAAAGCTGTAAAAAGAATTGCTTGCGAACGCATGGTACATGCCTATGCCAAGCTCTACGGCTTCAGAGCCGTCGCGCTGAGATACGCCAACGTGGTGGGGCCCAGGCTCAGACACGGCGTCATCTGGGACCTCATAAACAAGCTCAAGAAAAACCCCCACGAGCTCGAGATACTCGGCGACGGCAAGCAGGTCAGGAGCTACATCTACATCGACGACGCCGTGGAGGCCACCCTCCTGGCCTGGAAAAAAGCCACCGACGCCTACGCCGCCTACAACGTCGCCGCGGAAGACTGGATAACCGTAGACGAAGTTGCAGATCTGGTAATAGAGGCCATGGGGCTGGCCAACGTCAAGAAGACCTACAAGCCAGTCCTACACGGCATAGGATGGCCTGGAGATGTCAAGAAAATAGCATTGAGGATAGATAAAATAAAACAATTAGGATTTAAACCCCCTACTAAACTCAAAAGAAGCAGTAAAACTAACAGCAAAAAACCTAATCAGCGAAATCCTCTAGGCGCATTAACGCGCATTAACCACCGTGACAATAGGCTCAGGAGATCAAAGGCCATACAGGGAGCTGGCCTACAGGCCGGGGTTGGGTAAGAACGTGGCGAACTAGAATAAAAAACTCGGCATCGAGCACAGAAAGAACATACGCATATGGGATGATCTATTTAAAATTTACACAACGAAGTAAGGCATGCCCATACCAGTAACTGGCGGAGCAAGATTCATAGAAAGCCACCTCGTGGACGGGCTACTCAAGGAGGGATTCGACGTCAACGTAATCGACAACTTAAATGATAACAATTGATAACATAGTTATAAATTTGAAGCTTAATTACGCTATTGTCCTGCTCAAAACTACTATTTCGTTAAGGCGGATGTTTGAGCGTATAGCGTTTAACCTTAATTTCGAGTATCATTGCAGAAGACTTAGAGAGATAGACGACAAGCCTTTCATATCTTTTGTCGTTCCTACGAGAAATGAAGCAGTATATCTACCTAAGCTGTTGACGAGTATTAATTACATTACACAAATCTGCAAGGTTCCCATCGAAACCGTGGTTGTGGATTATAGGAGCGAAGATGGGACTCCCGATATAGCGAGAAAAATGGGTGCTAAGGTGGTGGAGGTTGATAAGCCAGGCGTTGGATACGCATCCTACGTAGGGGTGTTAAGCAGTAAAGGCGATATAATAATTCGCACAGATGCAGACGTCATAATGACACCCTCAGCAATACAGGAAACAATCAAGGTTTTCACGGACAACCCTGAAAAGCTTGTCGCCACAGTTGGACACATATACTACCCATTAGACCTAGCAACGAACCTGATAGCTTATCTATATGACCGTTACATAAGGAAACCTCACAACACAACAGGTTACTTCATAGCATTCAAGAAAGAAGTATCATCAAAGCTCAATTTTGACCCTCGCTTAAAAGCTAATGATGATTGGGATTTCGGTTTCCGTGCGCTCAAGATTTTAGGTCCAAGTAAATTATATTACAATTATTATGTAGCTACTTTCGTTAGCTCTAGACTTATTAAGAAGAAGGGCTATCTAAAGTACTTGATTGAAAACCTTGGAATTGTAAAAGCAACTCCTATACCTTACTCACAATTATCAAATCTACCTCATACTCCATCAAGCTGATAAAAATAACCGTCGAAGCGCGTGAGAGAGGTCAAGACTGGGGTAAGCCCCATCTTCTCCACCGCCGCGGCTATGCCGGCCATAACCAGCTCCCCGCCTCCCGGCCTATCCCAGAAGTGATGAGCAACTACGGCGCTCACGAAACGAAATAACAACATAAAAATATGTTGTATCCGCTCGCCGTGAGGGTTGCCGTTATGGGCTTCGGCTGGGCTGGAGTGTTGGCGGCTGGGTTTCTCCTGGAGAGGTTCCCCGGCGCCGAGGTGGTTGCCTTCGAAAAGTCGCGGCGTCTGGGCGGCCTCCTATCCTCGGTTGAGGTAAACGGCTTCACCTTTGACGTAGGCGGAAGCCACGTGATTTTCTCCAACGACAAAGCCGTGCTGGCCGAAATAGTGGCGCTCCTCGGCGGCGATGCGCTGGAGCATCAACGCAAGGCCTACGTGAGGCTGGGCGATTTGTTCGTGCCCTACCCCTTCGAAAACGGGCTCTACGTCCTCCCGCCGGAGGAGAGGGCGGAGCTCATAGGCGACCTCGTAGAGGCCTTGATGAAAATCCCGCCCGGCTGGAGGCCCAGGCACCTCCTCGACTGGATAGAGACGACGTTTGGAAGCGGCATAGCCCGGCGGTACCTAATCCCCTACAACGAGAAGATCTGGAAGAGACCTCTCGACCAGATCTCGGCCGACTGGGTCTACATACCTGGCCGCCTGCCTGTGCCAGACGTCAAGACGCTGATTAAAACAGCCGCCGGCATCCCGACGGTAGGCTACGTCGAAAACTCCCGCTTCTACTACCCCCGCAGAGGCGGCATACAGAGACAGTACCAAGCGGCGCTAGAGAGGGTTAGGGACAAAGTCGCGATCCGCGCCGGCGAGGCCGTCAAAGAGGTGCGTAGGAGAGGCGGCAGGCTGGTTGTGAACAGGGTGGAGGTTGACCTAGCCGTGGCCGCCATGCCGCTTCCAGACCTCGTGGCGGCGTTCAGCGACGCGCCTGAGGAGGTGGTCAAGGCGGCGGAGAGGCTTGACTACAACCAGGTGGTTGTGGTGGGGGTCGCCCTGGACAGGCCCGCCCCCGACCAGCACTGGATCTACGTGCCCGATAGGCGCATTGTCTTCCACCGCTACGCCTGGATCTCAAACTACAGCCCCTCCAACGCGCCGCCGGGCAGATCAGCCCTCATCGCCGAGATCACCCTGCCCAGAGGCGTAGAGCCCGACTTGGAGAGACTTAAGGCGGAGGCGGTGGAGGGCCTTCTGGAGCTGGGCGTGGCGCAGGAGCGGGATGTGTTGCACGTGGAGGCTTGGCTCCACAGATATGGCTACCCCCTCTACACGCTAGACCACGCCCAAAACCGCGACACAATACTGCGGTGGCTGAGGGAACAGGGCGTAGTGGCGGTGGGCCGCTGGGGCCAGTGGCACTATTGGAACACAGATAAGGTGTACAAAAACGTGAAGGAGACCATCGCCGCGTTATGAAGCTGACTGTGGCGGCGGTCGCCTACGGCCGCTACAGATACCTGGACGAGGCCGCGGCCTCCATCGCGAGGCAGACTAGGCCCCCCGACGAGGTGCTGGTCTTTACAGACAACAGAGAAGCCGTGAGGCCCATCTTCCAGAAACACGGCGTAGATGTGGAGATCCTCCAAGAGCCAGATTTAACCTACTGCGCCACCTACGCCAGAATCGGCGAGGTCGCCTCCGGCGGCTACGTCATGCCGCTGGAAGACGACGACGTCTTCAAGCCGGAGAAGCTTGAACGTTTAGAGCCTGTTTTGAGGGAGGGCAGGTGGACCCTCGTCAAACACGCCGCAGACTTCATAGACGCCGAGTCAAAACTCACCACAGGAATGCAACAACCAG
>WYEI01000085.1 GCA_009903905.1 Pyrobaculum sp.
ACGACGAGCAGTGGCTGGCGCAGGTGAGATACTATGTGGACTCCGCGGGCGCGCGGCAGCTTTATACCGTGAGGTACCCCGGCGTTGTGGTGTCGGTGGGCGGGCCGCTTGCCAACTCCCTTACCCGGGTGCTTAATCCGCCCGACCGGCCGGGCGCCGGGGGGCTTCCGTTTTATTTCGACACGGCGGCTGGGGGGATAAGAGACGCTAGGACTGGTCAAGTGTGGCGAAGCAATGCGGCTGTGGTTGCGGTGGTGCCTAACGGGTCGTGGGTGTACGTCTTGGTGTGGGGCCTCGGCGGGGAGGACACGAGGAGGGCTGCTAGGTGGCTGGCTGAGTGTGTGCCGCCTAGGGCCTACGCCGTTGTGATAAACACGACGGATTTCCGTGTGTTGGCTTCGTGGCCCTCCGGCTTTGAGGGGGCCTCCGTCTGCCCCGGCGCTGTCTACACGGCGGCGGCCGTGGTGGGGGCCAACGCGGCGTCTATAGACGCGGTGGGCGCGGCGATGGCCGCCGGCGGCTTGGGGCTTCTAGACTCCGAGGCGGTGTTTGACAGGCTTCCGCCGTATGTCTTCTCGGTGGGCGGCCCCCTGGCTAACAGCTTTACGCGGCTGTACAACCCGCCGGATAGGCCGGGGTTCGGCGGGCTTCCCTTCTACTACAGCACAAGCCGGGGCGGCATAGTAGATGGGCGGACCGGCGCGTTGCTGTGTACATCCAACTGCTTCGTGGTGGCTAAGCTCGTCGACCGCGGCAGGGCTGTGGTGCTGGCGTGGGGCATAGGAGGCGACGACACCAGAGCAGCCGCCGCCTACCTCCACTACCACGGCAGAACCCTCCTGGATTCGCGGAGCAACACGGCAAGGGTGGTACGCTGGAGCTACCTATCTCAAGACGGCTATAGATACGGGCTAGACTTCACAACCCAAGCCACCTGGCCGTAGTCTCAAACCTATTTCTTTTTTCTTACACTCCCCGAGATTTTCACACGGAACCTCCGTAAATGTTGCCACTGTGACCCTCGTAGAGATCCTAAAATAAGGAGCTCAGGGAAGCCTTGCCCAAGTCGCCTGCCGATACGCCAGCCGATTCGGCTACGACGTCGGCGGAGAGAATAGAAAATATGGTTGATCTTGGGGGCTTTCCGCCTGCGTAGGATGTATAGGTTGTCGTGGAAGACGGGGCCGATGTGGGGAGTTTGGTAGGGGTTTGCGGTGGGGTAGATGTGGTGGCCTTCTCGCCTTTCCTAGAATTCCGTGGTCTGCGGCTTTTAGGGCGGTGCAAGTTCTTTTGGCGTCTTGGGTGGGGGGCGCGCGTTCGTCTACGCCGTGTTGACTTAGGCCGGTTATCATGGAGACGTGGCTGGGGAGTGTCCAGGTGGCTGGGGCTGTGGCCTTGGCGGCGGTCTAGTCTTGTTTTTGGTTGCGGCGTGCCTCTCGGTGGGGTTTAGGCTTTCTTGATTCGACGCAGGTGGGAACCGTGTTGGGGGCTTTTCTGGGGGCGTGGGTTGCGGCGTTTGGCGCAGGTGGTGCGGCTGGTGGTTTTGGGGGTTTGCTTCTCGCCGCGGCTACGCCGTGACCCGCGGTAGGCTTTACGGCGGAGTCTTGTTGACGGTGGCTACAGCCGGCGTTCTTCTCTCCGTCGTGGGCGGTCGGTCTGCGGGTTTTCTCCTCGGCGCCTGTGGTGGCCGTCGTCTCGGCGGCGTTGTGGTGTAGAGAATGGAGGCTGGTGCCGTCCGTCGCGGCGTCTCTGTTGGCGGCTGGGCGTGTGGCCGTCGGCGTGGGGGTTCGGCCGCTGGGGCGGCTTGGCAGTGGCGGTGGCCAGTGGCTCTTGAAAGGGTCTGGCATCTCCTATAAGCTTCCACTGATCCACGGCGACGCAAGTCACTATTTAAAACGCAACTACCTGCCCCTCACACAGCAACTGCCGGCTTTATTTCTGATGTGGGGTGGTTGTGGCGTGGCGTCGGTGGTGTGTTGTGGGTCTCGCCGCCGCTGTGTTTCAGTCGTTGTCTCTAGTTGTGTTTTGTGGCTCGTGGAGGCGCCGTAGGCGGTGGCGTCTGTGTGGTGGGGCTGTGGGTTTTGGCGCGTCTCGGTGGGTTGGGGGGCGTGTCGGTTTTGTGTGTGGCTGTAGGTGTTTGTGGGTTTAAGGGTTATAAAGGTGGGCTGGCGTAGAGGCGTGAGGAGGGTTGAGCTGGAGCTTGTCTCCGGTCTCAGGGTGGAGTTTATGGATAGAGAGCGGGCGCTTGGGCAGGTGGAGGAGTGGGCGGAGAGGGGCACCAGATTTCCGGTGGTTATCTTCGGTCCGGAGGGTTGCGGCAAGTCGGCGTTTCTCCGGCAGGCCTCTGCGATGCTTAAGGAGTTGGGGTTTGATGTGTTTTATCTTCATCCTCTGGAGAGGGAGTTTAGGGCTGAGGTGGCGGTGCCCGACATTCGGCGTGAATTCGTGCAGTTTGTGGAGAGGGCCCTTGGCGAAAACGCCCTAGGCAGAGTCGCCTGGGCCGCGCTTGACTTCGTCCGGAAACTGCAGAAGGCGAGGCGGGGAGGAATCGCCGTGGTGGCAGACGACGTCTTCCAGGCCATAGGGCTGGATGCGGTGGCGGCGTATGTCAAGGCGTTGCTGAACCTTATCGAATACCCAGCGTCGAGGTACGAGAGGATGGTCGTCCTCGTCGCCACCAGCGAGGGGGTTTCGCGGCGGGAGGTTGGGCGTCATCTCTGGGCTGAGGTTGTCCCCATGTGGAACATGTCTAGGGAGGGTTTCCAACAGCTTTACGACAAGATCCCAAGCCCAAAGCCGCCGTTTGACGAGGCTTGGCGTCTGACGGGGGGAAATCCGAGGATGTTGGCTAGGCTGTATGAGGCCCGGTGGAACGTGGAGGGGGTGGTTTCTCGTCTTGTCGACGAGAAGAGGTTTTCTGCTGGTTTTGTGGCTAGGTGGAGGAGGTGGCTTGAGGCGGCGGTTGAGGACCCGGATGCGCTTTGGAGTCCCGACGCGCCGGAGGAGTTGATCGACGAGCTGGAGGAGAGGAATTTAATCATCTACCACATGTATAGGAGGGAGGAGTGGGCTTGGATAGACCAGCCCCCGCCTGAAAAGGACCCCGAAATCGGCGTGGGGAGGCGCGTGGCTTGGCACACCCCACTGCATAGAGAGGCGGTGAGGAGGGCGCTGGCCGAGCTGTAGGCACGCCGCCGATATGTCGGGGACTTCGCTCCCGGTCGCTAATGGAGGAGTACGATGTCTTTGACTTTCTCTATGTGCCTGACGGCGTCTTCCCAGTGCTCTTTGAAGGTGGCTGGGTCGAGGTCTCTTTCGTAGAAGTTGTGCATTACCTCAGCCGCCTTGGGCATGTCGCGGAAGGTTGTGTTCTACGTTGTGGGTGACGTAGTTGTACAGCTTGCCGTGGCTCCACGCGGCTGTGAATACCCCTCTGAGGGCGGCGTGTAGCTTGATGAGGGCTGTTGCGGCTCCCCACAGCTTTTCGGCCGCCTGTGTGTAGTCTCCTTGTTCCAGCAGCCTGTGGGCTTCGCTGTAGTACTTCTGGAACAGCTCCATGTACTTCTCGACCCTCTTGGAGGGGTTCGTCGCCAAGTTCTTCAACTCGTCTGCGACGTCGTCATCGTCCCAGCCCATGGCCTCCGCGACCTCCCTCAATACATCGCTCTTGTACAGTTGCATGCCGTTGGCTAGCTTAGTGGCCAGGGAGACTACCTCGGGGTATTCGCGGTGGAGCTCTTCAAGGCCTTCGACAGTCCCTTTCTGCTCGGCTTGCTGAGACACCGTATAAACGCCGGCTGAACTTAATAAGCTTATTGATGGGGAGCATTTCCCAGCAGGGAAATACGTATCTCCGGCGGGCAAAAGATTTATTCATGATTTTTAGGGTTCCTTCATGGAGACGCGGAGATCTCCTAGTTTGGTGGAGTACGTGAGTTCTGTGGTGGAGGATGCTAGGAGGCGGAATCCCAGTCTTGCTGACTTAGATAGGTTGGCGGAGGTCCTGCCTCCTAGGCGGATGACCTATTGGCCGTATTTTATTGGGAAATGGAGTGTGGGGTGTGATGCAGATGTCGTGAATAATTCGCTATAATTTTAAAATACTTCAAGAACACTGGCGGCACAGGGACTGAGATATCGCGTTGGTAGTCCTATTTATGGGTCTGGCTGAGCTGGCGATCTGTGTGGAGCAGATATCCGCCTTCGGGGGATATCTCCTCCATCTCTCCTGTCTTGGAGTTCGCTTTAAAGCCCAGCGTTTCGAGGGCGTGCACCCCCAGCAGAGGCGTCGGCACGTTTAGCTCGGCTACGAAGGCTGGTCCCCTCCTCCCTTTGACCTCCACTTCTGCGAGGAAGATCCTGGCTCTGATCTTCCTCCCGTCTGCCAGCAGTAGGTCGGCGGTGTAGGGCGTCTCTAGGAGCCCCAGCTCTTTGATGGTTTCTGGGTCTAGGACGATGTAGGTGGATCCCGTATCGACTAGCATCCTCACGTCTCTCGACGCTTTCATGCCTCTGACCGTGACGTTTACGTAGGTGAAGCCCATGCCGGTAAATAGGCCAGACCGCATTTAAAAATCTGTCTTGACGCGAGGGGTCTCGGCGGGTTCTTGGCCCGTGAAGGGGTGTCTCGTCGGCGTCCTTGTCCGCCTTTGTCGTTTGGTTGGACCGGGGCTGTGGAGTCGCCGGGGTGCGCCGGGGGTATCTTCGTCGCTGAGCTGGTCTTTCGCTAGGTGTTGGTTGAGGATCCGCCGAGGTGGAGGCGGTGAAGCCGTGGCGGTGGGCGTGGATCAGCCGCCGTCTGCGGTTAGTTTGTTGAAGAGAAAGGGATATAAAATGTTGTGCTATTTTTGGTGTGTCTCAGTCGGTAGTTGAGGGGTTGGTGGAGGGGGTTGGTGGAGT
>WYEI01000135.1 GCA_009903905.1 Pyrobaculum sp.
AGCCCCGGCTGGACAGGTGGGCCGGCCGGGGCATGGCCGTGGTGGTGGGGAGGATAAGAAGGCTGGGGCCCCGGAAGCTTGCCTTCGTCGTGCTGGGGCATAACACTGTGAGGGGCGCCGCAGGCAACTCGGTCCTCACGGCGGAGCTCATGGCAAAGACGCAGACATGATCCTCCTCTTCGGCTTCGGAGGGGTGGGGCGGACATACGCCGAGCTCCTCTACGAGAGGACCGGGCTGAAGCTCTGCGCCGTCTTCGACAGCGGCGGAGGCGTCGCCAAGAAAGACGGCTTCGCCAGCGACGAGGTGAGGCAACTCCTGAAGACCCCCCGGGGCGCCGTAGCGAAAAGCGGCGTCGGGAGGGCCGCCGCGCTTGACGAGGCGCTGGACATATGCCAGGTTGTGGTGGACGTCAGCCCGCCCAACTACGGGACGGCTGAGCCTGCGCTTTCGCTGTACAGAAGGGCGCTCTCCAGAGGGCTCGCCGTGGTCACCGCCAACAAGGCCCCCCTAGCCCTCGCCTTCCGCGAGCTGGCGCACAGAAGGCTGTTCTACAAGGCCACGGTAATGGCCGGCACCCCCCTAGTGGACCTGTTAATGGGCCTACCTCCGCAGAAGGTGCTGAGGGTCCGGGGGATACTAAACGGAAGCACCAACTACATCATGACGCGAGTCTACAAAGACGGCGTGCCGTTCGAAAAGGCGGTGGAGGAGGCGAGGGAGCTCGGCATTCTTGAGCCAGACCCCCGCCTAGATCTGGAGGGCCTTGACCCGGCCGCTAAGCTCGTGATAATAGCCAACACCCTTGGCGTCCCCCTCGCCCTACGCGACGTGGTCCGGAGGCCGCTGGCGCCTCTAGGCCCCGTGACGCGGTACCTAGCCACGCTGGACCTCGAGGCGGGGAGGGCCTCCGTGGAGCCGGCGCGGCTCGCCCCAGACGACCCCATCCACGTGGACTACACCATGAACGCGGTGGAGATAGTCACTGAGGTTAACAACATACTGGTGAAGGGGAAAGGCGCAGGCCGGAGGGAGACCGCGCTGGTTTTGCTAAACGACACGCTGAAGGCGCTGAGGGGCTGATAATTTGATTTATCGATAATCATCGATAATTACAGAAAGGGATATATTAATTCCAAATTATACATCACATGTCTCAGGTTGAAAAAGAGGCAGAACTGCCGTTTGACGAACATGTAATGAATAAGCAGTGGCAACATAAATACACCCCCATAGACGCCTATTGGAAATTCCACCGGCAGACCGCGGAGAACTTCGAGGAGTTTTGGGCCTCTGTGGCGAGGGAGCTGGAGTGGTTTAAGCCTTGGGACAAGGTGCTTGACGCCTCCAACCCGCCGTTTTACAAGTGGTTTGTGGGTGGGAGGTTGAACCTCAGCTACCTGGCGGTAGATAGGCATGTGAAGAGTTGGCGTAAGAACAAGCTTGCCATTGAGTGGGAGGGGGAGCCCGTGGACGAAAGCGGCTACCCCACAGACCGCAGGAAGCTTACCTACTACGACCTCTTCCGCGAAGTAAACAGAGTGGCTTGCATGTTGAAATGCAACTTCGGGATAAAGAAGGGGGACAGAATAACTCTATACATGCCGATGATACCGGAGCTCCCCATCGCCATGTTGGCCGCGTGGAGGATAGGCGCCATTACCAGCGTGGTGTTCTCCGGCTTCTCCGCAGACGCGTTGGCGGAGCGCATCAACGACTCCCAATCCCGCCTAGTAATAACGGCGGATGGGTTCTGGCGGAGGGGCAAGGTGGTTAGGCTGAAGGAGGTGGTGGACGCCGCGCTTGAGAAGTCCACCGGCGTGGAAAACGTGATAGTGTTCCCGAGGCTTGGGCTGAAAGACGTGCCTATGACGGAGGGGAGGGACTACTGGTGGAACAAGATCATGCAGGGCATACCTGTCAACACTTACATAGAGCCGGAGCCCGTGGAGAGCGAGCACCCCTCCTTCATCCTCTACACCTCGGGCACCACTGGGAAGCCGAAGGGCATCGTCCACGACACAGGCGGCTGGGCCGTCCACGTCTATGCCACAATGAAGTGGGTCTTTGACCTGCGGGACGACGACGTGTACTGGTGCACGGCGGACATCGGCTGGGTCACGGGGCACTCCTACATCGTGCTGGGGCCGCTCCTAATGGGCGCCACGGAGATAATGTACGAAGGCGCGCCGGACTACCCCCAGCCGGACAGGTGGTGGTCTATCGTAGAGCGATACGGCGTAACCATCCTCTACACCTCGCCCACGGCCATAAGGATGTTCATGAGATACGGCGAGGCCTGGCCCAAGAAACACGACCTCTCCACCCTCCGCATCATCCACTCTGTCGGTGAGCCGATAAACCCAGAGGCGTGGAGATGGGCATACCGCGTCCTCGGCGGTGAAAAGGTGGCCTTCAGCTCCACCTGGTGGATGACGGAGACAGGCGGCATAGTGGTAAGCCATGCCCCCGGCCTCTACCTAGTGCCCATGAAGCCCGGCACCAACGGCCCGCCGCTCCCCGGCTTTGAGGTAGACGTCGTTGACGAAAACGGGAACCCGGCGCCGCCAGGCGTTAAGGGGTATCTGGTCATAAAGAAGCCGTGGCCCGGCATGCTTCACGGCATTTGGGGCGACCCCGAGCGCTACATAAAGACGTACTGGTCCCGGTTCCCCGGCAGGTTCTACGTCGGGGACTACGCCATAAAAGACAAAGACGGATACATATGGGTCCTGGGCAGAGCAGACGAGGTGATAAAAGTCGCGGGGCACCGCCTAGGCACATACGAGCTGGAATCAGCCTTGATATCCTACCCAACAGTTGCCGAGGCGGCTGTGGCCGGCGTGCCTGATCCCATAAAGGGCGAGGTGCCCATAGCTTTCGTGGTGCTTAAGCAGGGGGTAGTGCCGAACGACGAGTTGCGTAAGGAGCTGAGGGAGCACGTGCGAAAGACAATAGGCCCCATAGCGGAGCCTGCGCAGATATTCTTCGTGAGCAAGTTGCCGAAGACGAGGTCGGGCAAGATCATGCGCCGCCTGCTGAAGGCCGTGGCTACAGGTGCGCCGCTGGGCGACGTCACGACGCTGGAGGACGAAACCTCCGTGGAAGAGGCGAAGAAGGCATACGAGGAGCTGAGGGCTGAGGTAGGCAGAAGCTAACGCTCTTTTTTAATTTTACATTTTTATTGTTAATGTTTTATAATTATAAAAAAGGCTTAAAAAGTTGTTATTTTTTGTGGTTTCATGGCAAGGGGTCAACTAGCAACGGTAGTAGTCGCATCGTCTGTGGGGTTGTTGCTGGAGTGGTACGACTTCTATATCTACGGCATACTTGCCACCACGGTGTTGAACAAGCTGTTTTTCCCCACGGGGGACCCGCTGGCCAGCGTTTTGCTGGCAATCGCGGGCTGGGCAGTGGGCTTCGTGGTGAGGCCGTTCGGCGCTGCGTTTTTCGGAAGGCTCGGCGACTTGATTGGGCGTAAGTACACCTTCCTTCTTACGTTGTTTATTATGGGCTTTTCCACATTTGCCATAGGCCTTCTGCCCACGTATGACCAAGTGGGTGTTTTGGCGCCAGTGTTGCTGTTTCTGCTCCGCGTCCTCCAGGGACTTGCGCTTGGAGGCGAATACGGCGGCGCCGCTATCTTCGTGGCTGAGTACGCGCCGGACGACAAGAGGGGTTTCTACACCGGCTTCATACAGACCACGGCGTCGGTTGGCTACGTCCTCGCCGTGGTTGTAGCGACGGCCACGGAGCTTTGGTTGGGGAAGGCGGCTTTTGAGCAGTGGGGCTGGAGGATACCCTTCCTGCTGGCGGGCGTGCTCTTCCTCATTGGGTTGATTATTAGGCTTAAGCTGGAGGAGACGCCCGTCTTCTCAGCGATGAAGCTGTTGGGCAAGGCGTCTAGGCGCCCGCTGAGGGAGGCGCTGGCCGAACGCCGCAACCTTACGCTCATACTGCTGGCTCTTCTCGGCGCCGTCGTCGGGCAGGCCGTGGTGTGGTACTCCAGCCAGTTCCTCACGTTGGTGTTCCTCCAGAGGGCCGACTTGTTCATCCAAGGTGCCAAAGGTCTCGACAGGCTCACCGCCAACACCATCTTGGGCATTGCCATAGCCGCCGCTGCGCCGTTTTTCATCCTCTTCGGCTGGCTCTCCGACAAGATAGGAAGGAAGCCCGTGATGCTAGCTGGCAACCTGCTGGCGGCCTTTACCTACTACCCCATCTTCATGATCATGGCGCAGAGCTTGAACCCCCCCAACGTGCCGCTCCTCACGTTGCTGACGTTTGTGATGGTTCTCTACGTCACCATGGTCTACGGCCCCATCGCCGCCTTCTTGGTTGAGTACTTCCCGGCGAAGATCAGATACACAGCCCTCTCGGTGCCCTACCACATCGGCAACGGCATATTCGGCGGCGGGCTGACGCCGCTGGTGGCCACGGCTGTGGGAGGAGCCTACAAGAACGTGCTTCTAATGCTTTTGTCGTGGCCCATCCTCTGGCCGCTCATCACTGCGGCGATCATGTTGAAGTGGATCCCGGAGACGTCCAAGAGGAGCATCTGGGAGGAAGTGTCTATCTCTTCTCTGGTCAAGCCGCCGCAGATTGTGCCGCCCAGCGCCCCGATCCGCGACGTGGTGAAGATGATGGCCGGCAACGAGGGCTACGTCATAGTGAGCGACGACGGGAGGAAGCCCGTGGGGGTGGTTTCTGAAAGAGATGTAGTAAGGGCCTTGGCGTCTGGCGTCTCGCTGGACGCCCCAGTCTCGTCCATCATGGTGACGCGGGTGTTGACAGTGCCCGACAAGGCGCCGCTCACCACCGTGCAGAGGGTCATGGCGGAAAACGGGCTTAGACACATAGTGGTTGTTAG
>WYEI01000305.1 GCA_009903905.1 Pyrobaculum sp.
TTAGGTATCCGCCTGGTTTGAGGGACTTGTTTATCTCGGAGAGGACCTGGGGGACGTAGTAGTAGTGGAGGTGTTCGATCACCTCTGTAAACACGGCGCAGTCTGCGCCGCGTATGTCAAGCCGCTCTCTTTCTAAGTCGCGTTTTACCACCTTCACGCTGCACCTCTCGGCGATGGGCATATAGGGCTCCGGCTCCACGTCTACGGCAGTGACGTCGTAGCCCATCGCCTTGAGCGCGCATGAGACGATGAAGGGCTGGGCGCCGAGGTCAACCACGGAGGCGCCTCTAGCGCACCACCTCTCGACCAATCTGAGGACCTCCAGTCTCCTCCCAAAACCCCGGCCTGTAGGCCAGCTCCCTGTATGGCCTTTGATCTCCTGAGCCTATTGTCACGGTGGTTAATGCGCGTTAATGCGCCTAGAGGATTTCGCTGATTAGGTTTTTTGCTGCTAGTTTTACTGCTTCTTTTGAGTTTAGTAGGGGTTTAAATCCTAATTGTTTTATTTTATCTATCCTCAATGCTATTTTCTTGACATCTCCAGGCCATCCTATGCCGTGTAGGACTGGCTTGTAGGTCTTCTTGACGTTCGTCAGCCCCATGGCTTCTATTACCTGGTCCGCCACTTCGTCTACGGTTATCCAGTCCTCCGTGGCTACGTTGTAGACGGCGTAGGCGTCGGTGGCTTTTTTCCAGGCCAGGAGTGTGGCCTCCACGGCGTCGTCAATGTAGATGTAGCTCCTGATCTGCCTGCCGTCGCCGAGGATCTCCAGCTCGTGGGGGTTTTTCCTTAGTTTATTTATGAAGTCCCAGATTACGCCGTGTCTGAGCCTGGGCCCCACCACGTTGGCGTATCTCAGCACGACGGCTCTGAAGCCGTAGAGCTTGGCGTAGGCGTGTATTAAGTGTTCGCAGGCGGCTTTGCTTGCGCCGTAGACCGAGACCGGCCTAAGCGGCGCGTTTTCGTCTACGGGTATCTCGTCTGGCTCGCCGTAGACGCTACTCGACGAGGCGAAGACCAGCTGGCCTGCGTCGTTTTTCCGCATGGCCTCTAGGAGATTGAAGGTGGCTATGACGTTTTCGCTGAAGTGTATGTCTGGGTTTGTGGTGCTTACTCTGACTTCGGGGTTTGCGGCGAAGTGGAAGACGGCGTCTACGCCGTGGACTGCCTTCTGAGCGTCTTGGGGGTTTTTGAGGTCGCCGATTATCACCTCTACGTCGCGTCGGTGGGCTAGGTTTTCCAGTCTGCCGCTGCTTAAGTTGTCTATCACCCTTACCTGATGCCCCTCGGCCGCCAGCCTGTCGACGAGGTGGCTCCCTATGAAGCCAGCGCCGCCCGTCACTAGGATCCTCACGGCGCGTTACTCCCTTGTGTATATATGCATTAGGGTCTCTATTATCTCCTCCCAGGTGTGCACGTCTCTTCTGCCTTCTGCGCCTAGTTTCTTAGCCAGTTCCTTGTCGTTTGCAAGAAGCATTATCGCCTCAGCGAGGGCCTTTGGGTCTCTTGGCGGCACGAGCACCCCGTTTCCCATGTGCTTCACGCGGTAAGGTATGCCCCCGACTTTTGTCGCTATTACCGGCTTTCCTCTAGCCCAGGCCTCAGTGATTGCCATTGGGTAGACCTCAACGTAGTTGCTAATGCTTGGAATGACCACCGCCGTGGCGGCATCTATGGCTCCGATTTTGGTTTCCTCGTCTACGAAGCCTAGGAAGTGCACCTTGTCGTCTACGCCGAGTTTTTTTGCTAGTGAAAGGTAGGGAGCGCTGTCTCCGGGGCCTATGACCACTAGGTCTGGGCCTTTCTGTTCTTTTATGTATGCCATTGCGTGGATCAACACGGCAATTCCCTTTAGTGGGTGTAGGCGGCCTACGTAGAGGACGTAGTCGGTGTAGATGCCGTATTTCTCCCTGAAGTTATCGCCGCTGTATTTATGTGCAATGAACCAGCTGTGTATTCCGTCGGGTACGTATTTAGCTTCTACGCCGTATTTCTTGAGCAGTTCCTGGTCTCGTAAACTTCTGGCTAACGGCACGTCTGTTACTGCCACCGCTTTCATTAGCAGGTTGCGTGCATAAAGGGGGCCTAGCCATCTGATAAGCATGTTGGGGTGATCATTAAGCGCGTCTACGGCCATGAAGTGCACAACTGTTTTCACCCCGAGTCTCTTGGCCCTCTCGATTATCTTTACTGTGAATAGACTATTTTGGCTGTGTCCGTGTACTACATCGGCGCTTTTAAGCAGGTCGCTGGGGTAATCCAGTGGGTACGTTAGGTCGGGGTAGCCGAGCCTGACGCTCCGGACCCTATGCACGTGGACCCCGTTCACCACCTCCTCTCTGGGCCTGCCCTTGGCGCCGTATGTGCTTGCCACCACGTGGACCTCGTGTCCAAGCCTAGCCATGCCCTCGGCCAGCGCCTTAACCACGTTCTCTATTCCGCCTACGAATGGCCAGTAGTGATGGATTATGTGGACTATTCTCATGACTTAGTTAACTCGTTGTATAGCTTTTCGTATTTTGGCAGTATTCTGCTCCATATATGTTGCTGCGCCCATTCTCTTGCTCCTTGGCTTAGTTTTTTCCATAGTCCTATGTCCGTGAGCAGTATTGTTATAGCGTCTGCGTAGTCCTTGGGGTTTGGCTTAGCCCGTAGGCTCGTCTCGTCTGGCGGCGCCGCATATACCTGTCCACCTTCACCTGTTATTGCCGACGGCGTTCCGTGTATCCCCGCCTCAAGTAGCGTTATTCCGAACGGTTCGTAGATCGACGGTAGCGCATAGACTGCGCTTGTCATGTATAGCCTGTGCTTTTCCTCCTCGCCTACTTGCCCTAGGTACTTGGCGTTCACGCCGCGTTCCCTAGCGTATTTAATGAGTCTCTGCGCTA
This sequence comes from Pyrobaculum sp., assembly GCA_009903905.1. The sequence continues at coordinate 2,890 of WYEI01000305.1, forward strand.
TCCCTTCGTCGGGTCCGGCCATGATCAGCTCTATCCCTCTTACCTCCTTGGCTATGCGTATCATCGCCTTGATTAGAAGGTCTAGGTTTTTCGACGTGCTTATCCTGCCTAGGTAGAGTACCGTATGTCCTCTATCGGCGTCGTTGTTCGGGCATCTGTCCTCGTCGACGCCGTTGGGTATCACGACGACGTTGTCGGCGAGCCCGAGTGCCCTAACTTTCTCCGCCTCCTGCGGCGTCAGCGCTATGTATGTGTCGTAGGCCTTTAAGTAGCCTCTGCCGAAGGTGTCTACCAACCTGTGGTAGATCCACGTGATTATGCCAAGCTGGTTGAGCTTGTGGAATGGTGCATGTCCGTGTAAGACGGCCTTAAACTCCAGCTTCCTTCTTAATCGCGCCACTTGGAATACGTGTGGGTGTCTCCACACGTGGACGTGTACCACGTCTGGTTTGAGGCTCTTGATCGCTTGTGGTAGTTCTGAGCTGTATGTGCCGTGCGACCACGTGAAGTCTGGCTTCAGCCTGATCACGTGTACGCCGTTTATCTCCTCTTCTCTGGGTAGCGAGCCTACGCCGTTGTTTCTGAGCCTGTTGTAGGTTATCACATAGGTCTCATGGCCTCTGGACGTCGTGTATTCTGCTACTCTTTTGACTACTTCCTCCACGCCGCCGATTACGGGCGCGTAGAACGGCGCTATGTGAACTATCCTCATTGCCTTGTTTCAGGTTTGCGCGGGATGATTATGTACATCCCGCCTTCTATTTGAAGTCGTTGTACTCTATTTCCTTGAGCCGCATAGCTTCCTGAGGTGTCTGGGGGTAGTAGCTTGGCGTGGCTAGGAGTATTCTCATTTGTCCTGCTTCTCCCACACTAATTCTTTGTCCTGTAGGTTTTTGACTGCGGCGGCTATTAGGTAGAGCTGGGCGGCGGTCCACGTCCGGTATGGCTTGATGGCTAGGGCGGCCGCTCCGGCGGCGAGCAAGGCGAGGGCGGGGAGTGTGGCGGCCGCGGCGAGGGCGGCGACGGCGGCTGGGAGTAGCCATGGGTTGGCGAGGTGGAGGTACTTCTCGGCGAGGAGGATGGGCCGCATGGGGGGCGGGGCCTCCGCCGCGGACGTTTTCAGGAGGTGCTGTAGCAGGTGTTGGGCGCGTCTTATGCGCCACCTGTGGTAGCCGTTGTGGGGCACGGCTTCGACGCACCAAAGGTCTTCGGCGGCGACTGCGCGATACCCCATGGCGGCTATTTTCGCGGCGGTGTGGCTGTCGTCGGCGCCTATGTCGAGGGGGAATCCGCCGATTTTGCGCAACAGCTCTGTCTTGTAGGCGGCGAGTTCGCCGTGGAAGATGGGGGTGGCCCACTTCTTGCTTTCTGCGAGTCTGAGGACGTTGTAGTGGCCGCGGTAGCTGGCTTCGACGCCGGCGGGCCCGTCGGCGGCGGGTCTCTTGAGGCAGGTGACGGCGCCTACTGAGGGGTCGGCGAGCCAGCTGACGGCTCTCCTGAGGGCGTCTCTCTGGGGCCAGCGGCAGTCGGCGTCTGTGATGACGAAGACCTCGCCCCGGGCCGTGGCCAGCGCCGTGTTGAGGGCAGACGCCTTGCCGCGCCTCTGGGGCTCTTCCACGACTTTGACGTCTGCGTCGGGGTGCGCAGCTGCCCATCTCCTTGCCTTTTCCGCCGTGCCGTCTGTGCTGGCTGAGTCGACGATGATTATCTCGAGCCTGTCTCGGGGGTAGTCCTGTCTGTATACGTCCTCCAGCTTCTCCTCGATGTGCCTAGCCTCGTTATAGGTGGGTATGACGACTGTCACGGCGGGGAGGTAGGCGGGGTCGGGCTTGATGCGCCAGGGCGTTTTGAGCCACCGCCTGGCGGCGGCGTAGTAGGCGAGGGGCGCGCCGAAGTGGGCCGCGGCGAGGGCGGCGCCGAGGGCGGTCAGGGGGTCCATGGGGTGAGGAGCTTTAGCCCCAGTCTTTCTATTAC
>WYEI01000316.1 GCA_009903905.1 Pyrobaculum sp.
TCTGGGTGGGGGCATGTGGAGCGCTGACCACCGCGATGCCCCTCTTTATCGCATAATCCACATCTACGTTGTCTAGACCCACGCCGTATCTCGCCAGAATCTTCAGATTGATCCCCGCATCCACCACCTCCCTGTCAATCTTTAACCTCCCCCTAAAGATCAAAACGCTATAGTCTTTTATTATCTTTACTAATTCTTCCCGCGGAATCCCAGGTCGTAGATCAACCTTTATCCCTACTTGTTCTAGCCGCTCCTTTATGAGGGGGTCAACATTATCAATGATCAACGCCGACATTATGGCGTTGATTAGTTTGCTTTATAAACTTTAGTTAAATTTTTGCCTTGAGCATGATGAGAAAACGGTCTGGGGATTTTCGTGAACGTGAGACCGACGCTGATTGGGTATTTTTCTGCATATTACCGAGGCGGATACACTTTTATACCTATGTCATTTATTAACAATGGCCGCCCTCTCCGACTCTGTATATAATGTACTTAAGGCGCTTGTGGAACTATATACTAAAGAGGCCGCACCTGTCAAGTCAAAAGATATCGCAAACGTATTAGGCATACACGAAGGGTACGTGCGTAACATGCTCTCGATCCTCAAGTCTATGGGGCTTGTGGTAAGCAAGGCGGGCCCACACGGCGGTTACATACCGACTTCAAAGGCGTCTGATGTGCTTTCGAGACAAACCTTCTCAGTGCCCATAATGTCCTTGGGAAACGTAATAGGGTACGCGCTTGACATCACCCTAATAGGCTTGTTGTCTGACAAGCCTTACGCCTCGATGAGGGTGGTAGGGGACGTATCGGGTTACGTCGACCGCGAGGTTCGAATAGGCCCGCTTCCCAGCGGCTTGGTTCTTATTGGGAAAATCATCAAGGCAGATATAGAGTCGCTAGTTGAGATAACTTCGATCGTCTCGATACCCAGGACGACTGTGAGGTCCATAATGACCCCAAACCCCGTGGCGGCTAAGCCGGAGGATCCGCTGAAGTCCTACATCCAGCTGTTTGTCGAGAAGAGGTACAGAGGCATACCTGTAATTGACGAAGATTGGAGGCCAGTGGGCCTTTTAATGGCGTCTAAAGTCATGGATGCCTTGTCCTCCTGCAATCTAGAGGCTAGGGTTGGAGACGTCATGACGCCTAACCCACCTACTATTCATGAGGATGAGGATATCCACGAGGCGATCCGGCTAATGGTCTCTAGCGGCATCGGGCGGCTACTAGTCGTGAACTCTGAAGAAAGACTGGTGGGCATAGTGACTAGGACGGATATTCTCAAGAGGATAGCTACGCTGGAACAGCTCGTATAACACAGTCAAAATCGTATCTAGTGACCACCCTCCTGGCTAAGAAGCCGGCGACATATTTACTGGCTTCACATGCCGAGGAAATAAGGTCGAGCCCCTTTAGGAGGTGGAAATACGCTAAAACCGCGAGAAATACGTCGCCGCTTCCCGTGACGTCTTCGGTCTGGATCTTGGCGCTGTTTATGTGGCTGATCTTCCCCTGTTGTAAAACGTAGGCGCCCTCTTCGCCCAGCGTATACACCACAGCGGGCCATCTCTTTGCGAACTCCACAAGTTCTCTTACAGTGAGTTGTATATCGTCATAGGAAAAGTGCACCAAGTCCGCGGCTGGCAACGGCAGGCGTGTCCGCAAGTACCCCTGGAGGTCAACCGCCACCTTCCTCGCCTTTACCTCTGCGTCTCTAAGTTCGTCGTAGACCGGCGAGAGGATTACTACGTCGCCCTCCACCTTTCTTATCCCTCTCTCCGGCTTTTTCAAGAGTTTAACAGTCCTCGGCTTGGTTCTGTAGTCGAGTTCAAACGTCGTTGTGGCGTCTGCCTCCTCCAGCTGGGGCGCCGCGCCCATCCTCTGAAGAATCTGTCTTATCTCCGTCGCCACCTCTCTGGAGGCTACCCCTACGGCTTTTGCCCTCACGCCTAACGCGCCGAGCGCAAGAGAGATGTATAGTACGGAGCCGCCGTATCTCATGGAGGTTCCGCTCGCGGTGTGGATTATATCCACGGTGGGGTTGCCTGCTACTACTACTTCCATAGGCGACGTGAAGCGGTAAATATATATAGTGTTATTTAGAGTGGTCTATGCCTCCTTTGCTGGAGTTGCGCAATGTAAAGATGTACTACGGCACATCTAGAGGCACCGTGAAGGCAGTAGACGGGATCTCCTTCAAGCTCAACAAGGGGGAGGCGATGGCCCTCGTGGGCGAGAGCGGAAGCGGCAAAAGCTCTCTCGCGTTCACGATAATTAGGCTTCTGCCGCGCAACGTGGCCGAGGCAGGGGGCGAGATCTTGTTTTACGACGAGGAGCTGGGCGTTGTGGATTTGGCGAAAATGAACGAAGATGAGATCAGGAGGAAGATACGGTGGAAGAAGATTTCTATGGTGTTTCAAGCCTCTATGAACGCCTTGAACCCGATACTGAGGGTACAGGACCAGATGATCGAGCCGCTGGTTCTGCACTTGGGTCTCTCTAGGGAGGAGGCCGTGAAGATAGCCGAGGAGGCCCTCCGCTCCGTGGGTCTTGCCAAGGACGTGTTGATGAGGTATCCCTTTGAGCTGTCTGGCGGGATGAAGCAGAGGGTGGTTATAGCTATGGCGATTATGATGAGGCCTAGGCTTGTGATTCTCGACGAGCCTACTTCGGCGCTTGACGTGATAACTCAGGCCAACATAATGAACCTCCTGAAGGAGCTTAAAACAAAATTCGACCTCTCCTATATACTCATTACCCACGACATAGCTCTGGCGTCTGAAATCGCCGATAAAATAGGAGTGATGTACGCGGGGAAGCTTGTGGAGGTGGCACCTGCCGACGTCTTCTTCCGGAAGCCGAAACACCCCTACTCCCAGAAGCTACTCGCGGCGATGCCCACGTTGCGCGAGGAGAAGTCCATAGAGTACATCCCGGGAGATGTGCCCAGCCTTATCACGCCTCCGCCTGGTTGCCGCTTCCACCCCAGATGCCCATACGCCATAAAAGGCAAATGCGAAAAGGAGGAACCGCAGACGAAACAAATAGACGGGAGCGAGGTGGCCTGCTGGTTGTATTGATATGCCGTTGCTAGAGGTTCAGGAATTAAGGACTTGGTTTCCAGTTAAGAAGGGCTTGTTTAGCCCTGTGAGATACGTCAAGGCCGTCGACGGCGTCAGCTTCGCGTTGGAGAAGGGCGAGGTGCTTGCGGTCATCGGGGAATCAGGCTCCGGCAAGACCACGCTGGGGAGGACTATCCTAAGGCTGGTCAAGCCCACCGCCGGCAGGATAATATTTGAGGGAAAAGACGTGACAAATACGCCCGAGTCGGCGCTTAGGTGGTATAGGTTCTCCACGGCTATGGTGTTTCAAGACCCCTTCAGCTCTCTGAACCCGTACCATACGGTGCAGTATATACTGGAGGAACCGCTTATACTCAGGGGAGTTCCCCCTAAGAATAGGGCCGAGCTTGTGGTTAAGGCGTTGGAGGAGGTTAGGCTTGTGCCGCCTGAGGACTTCCTCAAGAAGTACCCGCATATGCTAAGCGGAGGTCAGAGACAGCGCGTGGGCATCGCCAGGGCGCTTATAACAAGGCCGAAGTTTATTGTCGCCGACGAGCCTGTCTCGATGCTTGACGTCTCAATACGTGCGGAGATACTATCGCTCATGCGTTCTCTACAGACTAAATATGGGATCACGATGATGTACATCACACACGACATAGCCACGGCCAAGTACCTCGCCGACAAGATCTTGGTCATGTACGCAGGTAAGATGGTGGAGTACGGACCTTTCAGAGACGTGATAAAAGAGCCGTTGCACCCCTACACCCAAGCGCTTATAGAGGCGCTGCCGGACCCAGACCCAACCAATAGGTTTAAGCTGAGAAAAGTCCCGCCGGGCGAGCCGCCGAGCCTACTCAACCCGCCGGCTGGTTGCCGCTTCCACCCCAGATGCCCATACGCCATAAAAGGCAAATGCGACAAGGAGGAGCCGAAATTTATTGAGGCGAAGAAAGACCACTACACAGCTTGTTGGCTCTATTGATACACATATAAAAACACGAGAAGTCGCATACTTTATGCGGATCGAAAGAACTGGTCAACCGGTTTCTAAACTCCTCCAGCAACTGGAGGAGGACCTGCGGCGCGACGACATAATTTACCTTGAGAGAGTCCCCTCGCCCCGCGCCGGTGAGAAGTATAGAGATGTTGTCTCCAGGTTCTTCACGGAGTTCGGGATAGCGACTGTGTATATCAAGGTGCGGAGCCCCTCCTTCGAGAGGCGGTATGTGATAAATGCGAAGTACGACTGGGCCATGGGGGGCGTCGTAGAGGGCTGGGTCGTGGAGGGAAATGTGGTGAGGATGTACGAGCCCGTAGCCATTAGCCTCAGCGACATTGGGAAGGCGCTGGATTACTACGGCGAGACGTATTGGAAGGCTGAGGAGAGGCTTTTGTCAAAGAAGATGGCTGAGGCGTATACCGAGGAAAAGCCTCCCGCGGATTAGGGAGCTATCTGCCGCTCCTTTATGAGGGGGTCAACATTATCGATGATCAACGCCGACATTATGGCGTTGATTAGTTTGCTTTATAAACTTTAGTTAAATTTTTGCCTTGAGCGTGATGAGAAAACGGTCTGGGGATTTTCGTGAACGTGAGACCGACACTGATTGGGTATTTTTCCGCATACTAGAAGACCACGTCGAACGCATGATTAAATCGGCCTCTACACCCCGCCGACACACGTCTCTAGGATTTTACATAGCTCGTCTCTTCTGGCCACCTCACTATGGCGTCTGCTAGCTCGGCGTAGCGCTTGAAGCCGTCTAGGTGTTCCCTATAGCA
>WYEI01000026.1 GCA_009903905.1 Pyrobaculum sp.
CCACGCCACGCGGCCACTCCTCTCTTACAAATATAGCCCTTAGGAGCAACGCAGAGCCGAAGAAGAGGAAGGTTGCCATGCCGGTGAGGACGGCGCTCCACACTGTGGCGTATTCCAGATATGCCTCAAGCGGCGAGAAGGGCAGTATGAGCCTCTCCCCCATCACCTCCCTAATTGCCCACAGCCCGTTTACCACGAACCAGACCAGTATGCCCGCAAGGCCCCACTTGATGAAGAAGTCGCCGAACCAGCCGGCCAGGGGACGCCGCGGAGGCATCGAGGCTATGAAGGCTATCGCGAAGGCTATTATCATGAACCAAAGCCACCCGCCTGCCACGGGGTGGCTCATGTACTGCGACACCGGCTCTATGAGTTGTCTCAAGTCCATCTTCTCTCTCCGCCGGGGACAATATAAGAGTAATGTTTCATTTTGCACGTTTACGGATTCGTCCTCTGACTGTCCTGTCAATGAGCGGGGGTGTTAGCACGTTTCTCCTCGTTACTTAGCTTCTCACAGATTTCGACGGCCTAGTTGCCTCGATAATGGTTGCCTAATATGCAGCTTAAGACGCCTAAATTCAAGATATATAAAAGGGGAGTAAAAGGCGATTAGAGTATCTTCACGTGCTTCCTCGCTGTGGTGGTGAACGCCAGTAGGTCTTTTGGTCTGTATACCTCTCTAATCTTCTCCTCGTATACCTCGTGCCGGCTGAACTCCAGCTCTAGCTTGACCGCCCTCACCGTGCCGCCCCGTGCACAAAAGTCTTCAGCTGATTCAGCGCGAGACATGCCTCAGAGCCGTCCCTAGCCACATACACCTCCACCACATAGGGATGCAGGTTAGCCACCGGCCTGCTTTCGACAACTTTAACCATCCACTGGTACCTGCGCATAACCTTGGCAATCTCCACCAGCCTTTCCTTAGCATGAGGCGTCCGAGCCCTAACTCACTCCACGACGAAGGCCTCCAGCTCTGGCCGCTCCTGTAGAAGCTCCTTAACGGGGTCGGGTGTCTTATCCGCCGGCTTAGGCGGCTCTCTATCTCCGCCGCGTCTCTGTGCCTGGAGATTTCTGTTTTTCTTGCGTAGTTGTTTTTAAACCGGCGCATAGAGGTGTGGCATAGACGTGGAGAAGCCGCCTCAACCCGGCTCTCGGCGGCGCTGTACTCCGTATACAGCGGTCTCTACTCGGAGGCTGTTGTTTCCTCCGCCGTCTCGGCTGTGGCGCTTGTGGACGTGGGCCGGTTTAGGGAGGCTGTTGAGTACTTGCAGAAGGCGGCTAAGGCGCTTTACGAGGCGGCTAAGGAGGCGTTCGAGAAAGTGAAGGTGTCTCTGCAGAGGCTGGCGGAGCTCTTCGCCGAAGCGGTGGCGAGGGTGTTGGCTAGGGTGAATGAGCATAAGGCCTACCTCTTCTTGATGGCGGCCGCCGTGGCTGGGGCGGTTGCGCTGTCTGTTGCGTTTAATATGTGGGGTCTTGTGGAGCTGGAGAAGTTGGCATATGCGGTGTTTCTAACGCCGTTTGTGACCGCCGGCGTTAGGGAGTATCCGCGGGAGGAGGCGTTTAACATTTTGAGGAGCGCCCCCGACCCCTACGAGAAGTTCAAGGAAGTCGCCAAGGCGGCTAACGCCGGGAAGGTGAAGCTGGCTGAGCCCTGGGAGTCGCTGAGGGTGTTGATAATGCCAAGGCCGTCTGAGGAGAGGAAACTTATGTGGGGCGGGGGTGTTACGCTGTATTCCAAGTATCTCGAAGATGAGAAGTACAAACGCGCCCTATTCTACGCGACGTTCGCGTTGGAGGAGACCTTTAGGCAGTATCGGCAGGTGGCTGAGGGAGTGAAGAAAGAGATGCGAAACGTGTTGAAGGTGGAGAAAATCTCCACGGTATTTGGTGAACGGACGATATACGTGGTTGACGTCGTGCGGTTGAGGAATCTGGTAAGGGAGGAAGAAGAGACATTTCAGAAAGCACTGGAGACGCTGAAAAAGAGATTGCTTGAGTTTGAAACCAAGTACCCAGAGCTGAGACAGTTGTTGAACGTAGAGGGGCTGAGAGCAAAAGAGTTGGCAGAGACGGGGCGAACGGCACTTTCTAAACACGGCAACGTCAATTTCGGCGTTAAGGCATATGCGGCTCTTCTGGCGTATAGGGAGTTTATGTTCGGCGTCAAGACGGCATATGGTGTTGTTGCTAAACATTGGCTTGAGGGGGGCAAGACGCCGTGGCTTCTGTACTATACGCCACATACAGCGTACTATTATGCTGAAAAAGCTGGCAGAGGGGGCATCACGACTAATGATGAGGCTGTGGTGGAGGCTTTCCGCCGCCTCTTCTTGAAACCCGGCGCGGAGCGGTACAGCCGGTTTTTAGATAAGGTGCTAGAGGCGGCGCGGCAGAGGGGCGGGCTGGCGCTTGAGCCTGAACCCAGAGAGGAGAGCGATAAGACGTGGGTGTTTAAAGTGACAGGTCTGGAAGGCGTTAAGCTTGTGGTTAGCAAAATTGGGGAGAGTGCATCGTGGTCTTTTGTGCTGATGCTTGACCGCAGGTGGAGGGAGTTCTTCAGAGAGGAGCTCGGGGCGGTGGAGAGAGTTGCAACTACGCTGAAGAGACGCTGGCGCTCGGAGTCGCCTCTGCCGCATATGTCGGGCTGGCTGGCGTCAGACGTGTCAATAAGCAGGGGGGAGCCGTCCATGTCCACGTCTAGCTTCTGGCAGGCGGTTGTGACCAAGGCGTTGTTCGGCTGGTCCGACGCCGTAAGGCTTGAGCTTAACTTGACTTTGGAGGGCCCGAAGCTGGCCTTCTTGTTCCGCACCTCTGCCGACGTGTTGAATGAGGCCATTACGAGGGATGCGGAGAAGGGATGGCTTAAGTTGCTGGGTATTGAGGCGAGGAGCTGGAGAGAACTGAAGCACAAGGTCGCCGAGCACTGGGACATGGTCGTAGAGGCGGTGAAGAAGCGGCTTAAAGACGTCGAGGTAGGCTCTGGCTTCGACTTGGAGAAGGCGTTGGAGGAGCTGGAGGAGTTGGCGAGTAAGCTGGACGACGACAAAATCGCAAGGGAGGTCGTCGCGCCCGCTCTCCTGCTTATGCAGGCAGAGAGACTTGGCGTAGACGAGACAACGCTTAGGTATTTCGGCGCAGTACTGTGGGGTGCGCTCGGTGGAGATGGCTACGTGTCCGCGGCGATGAAAGAAGTTGGTCTGACCAGCGGCGAGGACTCAGTAGCTCTGCTTTGGGCGGCGGCGTTGGCGGCGTACGGCGTGAAGTCAAGAGCGAGAAACGCTGGGAGCGTGTTTGAGGTCAGAATAGTTAACGATGACGCTGTTATGCTGGCCCAGCTATATGTACTTTTCGGGCCGCCTATGCTTGAGGAGGAGCTTATCGACCATAGGCTTGTAGAGGCCGTGGAGCTCGGCTCTAAGGTGTCTGTTACTGTGGACGAGAGGAGCTGGAGACGGGTCAAGGACGGCGCCGCCGTGGACCTATACATATCGGCTGGTGGCGTGACGAGAAAGTTCAACCTACACCTCCAGGAAATGGTGTCGCTTAGGTTCAAGTCAACAGACCATGAGGAGGTGGAGCTTAGGGCACGACTGCTGAGACTGGCCGGCGTCAAGGTGGATGTAAAGATGGAGAGTAACAGAAACATGTGGCATATCCGCGCCACCACCGACCAGCTGGCTGAGGGCAATGAGGAGCTGAGGAGGCAACTTGTTAAGACTGTGGAGGAGGCACTGAGGAGGGGGTTGATAGACGAGGAAAAGGCGAGGCTGTGGATTGAGAAGTTTAACACAGGCGTATCGACGTGGCGCGGCTATAAGTTCGGCATACGGTTAAGCAAGGGCGCATTACAGGTGAAGTTCCGCTCCACAAACCCAGAAAACGTAAGGAAACTGAAACAAGAGCTGGAGTCCCTAGGTCTTAGGGAGGACGAACACTTTACTGTTAAGTGGCCGGAAGATGAGAAGATAGGATACATCAGCATCGCAACGGAGGGCATCACTAGGCTTGCTTATATTGCCAAATACGGCACTGATGAAGCACAGAGGCTTGGAGCGGCGTCGCTGATTGAGCACCTTAGCAGAAAAGCGGAGCTCGCAAGCAAGGAAGTGTCTGCGAAGCTGGAGGAGCTGATTAGGGAGGGCGAGTCAAGGAGGTCCCTCCGCGCAGAGGGGCTGAAGACTGTGGTCAAAATAGAGTGGAAAGGACGGCGCGTTGAGGTGCCTGTGGAGGTGAAGAATATAAGGGCGTGGGAGGAAGGCGACAAGTTACGTATAGCCGTGATAGCCGTTGTAGACGGCATAAAAGGCGAATGGATAGCGACCTTTTACCGTGATGATGATAACAGAATCCTCGGCTACACGGTCGCACATGCAGATGCTCCCGGCGGTAAGGAAGAGGACGCCAAGAGAGCGACGGCGTTGACCAAGGCGCTGACAGGCGAGGAGCCAAATATAATACGCAAAGAGGGTAGAGCGGTGATTAGATACACAAGACGACACCTAGAGGGTTTCAAGAAATACGCCGAAGTCGCTGACGCCATAGAAGAATGGGAAAAAGACAAGAAACAAACAACCTCCTCCCAAAGTAAGTTTTAGTACAACTTTCATCTGTCACCATGCAGAAAACGCTCTGAAAACTCCTACAGGCGATATAAGAGTAATGTCCTATTTTACACATTCACGGCTTAAGAGCCACGGTGTTGGGTACATGATTCTGGCAAACGACGAGCTGAAGAAGCTCATTTCGCTGGGCCGGCTCAAGGTGGACCCCCTGTATCCCGACACCGTGCGGGAGAACGGCCTCGACCTGCGCATCGGCGGGGAGTACGCCATATACGCCTACGAGGGGACTG
>WYEI01000019.1 GCA_009903905.1 Pyrobaculum sp.
TCGAAAGCGCCGTGGAGGAGTACGCCGAGGTCCTGCGGCTAGACATACCGGTCGGCGGCGGCAAAACTCTGGAAGATCTCCTCTACGAGAGCCGAGACGAAGTCTTAGACAAGCTCCACGAGATAATGATGGCGCTGTACATGGAATACGTAGAAATAAACGAGACATGCGGCCGCGGGTGTCCCCCAGAGGCGGCACAGAAGCTGGAAAAACTAGCGACGCTGGAGCTGGCCACGTACATAATCTACAAGCTATTCCAAAGACAGAAAATCGACAAGAAAACCGCCGTTGCGACGCTCAACGAAATAGTAGACAAAATTCTCTCTGAATGATAAAATGTCTAGAAGAATACCATATAAACCGCAGACACAAAATAAAGCAGAAGGATAAGCTAGTTGTTACAAGTTGTGTTTTAAAAGTAATGGCACAAAATCGAAAAAAGTTTACACATCTTTCTTGAAAAATTTGAAATAACTTGTCGTCAAAAGTCGCAATGATGCGCAGGCTGAAACGCCGCGCTGGGGCTAGAGAAATAGCTATATCCATGGCGCCGAGACCAAGCATTTTTGAGGTTCGCGGCCTCGGGGAAGGCACAGCCGCATGAGGCGCCGCTAGAAGTGGTAGTAGTACAGCTTCAACAGAGCCATCCCGCACCCCTCGCTGTCTAAGTCGCCGCAGTTCTCGTAGACAGCGCGGAAAAGCCGCCGAGCCGGGGGCTCTCCATATGTCACAGAGCCCCACAGGCCGTGTAGCCTAACTGCGTCGACTCTCCCCTCCACAGCCGCCAGCAACATGAAGGCAAGCTGTGCTGAAGAGTATATAGGTGCCAGGACTTCCACTAGAGTCCTCCCATCAACCTTATTTCGCAATGGACACGTCTCTGGTGTCTCGTTTTTTGTTTCCAATTTCGATTTCTCAGCGGCTTCCTGATCACCTGAAGCGGCCGACACGGCGTCGACACAGACTTCGGGCTTGGGTAATTGCTTGCAGATCTCCAAGGCTTTCTCTTTCTGCAGACGGCCGGCCAGCAACCATAAAGCTGGTCGAAACTCCGGTGAGAGTTCTTGCTCAAACACATCCATAACCTCCTCCAGTTTCGCCCCCTCCCCCACGCCGAAAAGCTTAAGCACAAGCCGAGTAACCACAGAGACCTCTGGGACGTGGTCCAGCAACCACCGCCGCTTTTTTTAACAACTCCTCCGCTTTCACCCTGTCGCCATAAGCCGCCAGATAGACCAGATACTCGTCTAGTATAGAAGCCGCCGCTACTAAATAAACGGCGGTTGGTACGAGGTGTTTCTCTGCCTCCTTCCACAGTTCCTGGAAGCCCTTAGCTCTCTCGAGAAGCTCTCCCCAGCTCTTTGTAGCCAGGGCGCGGGCCCGTAGAGCAAAATCATAACCAGCGAGGTAGTTTCTCCACAGCTTTAACCTTCTGTTTATCTCCGCCGCCTTTTCGAACTCTTTTGCCGCCTCTTCTAGTTTTCCCGCGTCTAACTCGCCTTTCTCGTCAACGGCATGACTCAGCTTGTAGCGGGCCAGCACATGCATGAACTCACTCCTCAAAACCTCGACCACTTTCCCGGCGTTGCTTGTGACGTCGCGCACTGTTACCCACTCGGCGAAGTTTTCGTCGTTTTCCATAATTTTTATCAACTCCTCTGGATGGTCCGCCGCTTCGTCCAACATACTCGTCACTGCTTCTGCCTCTTTTTCGAGGTCGCCTAAGCCGCAGCGGTCCTGCACAAGCGGCGCCAGGACGTTGCTTTCCAAAGCCACAGCCAATACATGCGCCCCAGCTACGGTATTGAACAGGCGTTGCGCCGAGAGGCCGCTCTCAAGTGTTGCCGCGACGCTATGCCCTCGAACCTTGTTGTATAGCTCACACATATCAGCCACAGCCTCCTCCCAGCGACCCATGATGTGTATAAAGTGTTTTCTCAGCAGGTTTGAATAGGCGCGGACAGCCTCCACCAAAAGCCAGCGGCGCTCAGCCTCAGTGAGGCTGTTTTTGAATTGTTGCAAGGCGACGTAGATGTACCGCGAGGTTTCTTGATCCAGCATCTCCAGCTCCGAGGCGGCGGCCAGAAGAGAGACGTATCTATGCGGCGCCTTTTCGCCCAGAGAACGCAACGTCTCCAAAACCGTCAACACAGCCGTCAGATGAGCCACTTGTTGCACTGCAAAAGGCGTTACGTAAAGCAACAAGTCAGCCGTGTCCACATCCACCTCAGCCCCTGCGGCCAATGCCGCTAAACCCAAGGCGTAGATGGTCTCGGGTGGTGTGATGTCTCCCCTTCTCCATCTCGCCAACAGCCCTTCCGCTGTTTTCCTTGCATCGTCTATGGTCTTCGTGTCCGCGAAGGGAGAGAGTATGTTTAACTCTCTTATGGGCATTAGTTGAGCCATGTATATTAAAAGCCACGGCATCTCGCCGTCAATCGTCAAGTAGTCGTCCACGGCGCAGGGCTTCAAGGCGTCTCCCAAAGCCTCTGCGCAGTCTTCAAGCAACCACTCCCTCTTAGGAAAAACGGGAAATCCAGCCAACGCGAAACCGGCGATGAAGGTTGCCCTACGCCAACAACTCCTGATCTCGCCGCTTTTGAAAACTGCGGCAAGCCTCCTGACGACAAAGGCCAACAGACCAGTCCCCAGTCCCCGGTCTTCCTCTGGGACGCCGAGCTCGGCGAGGGTTTCGGCGCTTTCTTTAAGCACCTCGTCGCGGGCCCAGTCCAGCGCCTTGATTAAGTCGCCTAAGGCCTTTTCGTAGGGTTTCTTCGTCTCTTCGCCGTTTAGGCCGGCTAGGTCTCTCAGCGCTTCTTCTATGAGGTCTTCGTGTTGTTGTGCAAGCCATTTGGCTACGGGCTCCAGCTCGTCTTCTCTCAGAGACTCCAGGCTGGCGCCCTCCAGCTCCTCAGGCTTTAGGAAACGCCAGACTCCGTTTTTCACCGCCTTTGTGATGTACGTCACGCCGATCGGCACCGGGCCGAAGCGGGCGTGGAGGAGGAGCGGCACAGCGACCTTCCTAATCAAGTCGCCGTTGCCACGAAGCAATACCTGCCAAATGTAGTGGGCGAGAAAAAGCTTCGGCTGAGACTTCGCCTCCTCCACAGCCCTCTCCACACTCTCCACCTTACACCTGTTGTCCCTCAGCCAGAGGCCGGCGTATTTAGCCACCAGCGTGTACCCGCCGTTGAACTCGGCGATTTTTTCCGCCGGCCTCTCCGCCTCTCCCCTCTGCGTCTCTCTGCATTTTGAGTACTCGTAGATGACGTCTGCGAGGAACTTCACATCCCTCAAATCCACCTCTAGCATCTTTTCAAGAAGTTTGGACGCCGACTTCTCTGCCTTCTTCAACACGGCGTCGTAGAGGTCGCTGGGAAGCACCGCCAGGACCTTCACCCGCCTCTCCACGGCCGCAAGCGCCCCAAGCTCTTTCAACGTCTCACCCACCTGCCGCGCCTCCGTCAGCTTGACGTAGTCAGGGTCGTAGTACACCTCAGTCGGGGAGGGGTCGTAGAGAGCTATAAGCTCCGCCCCCGCCTCCTCAGCCAAAGCCCTCAGAACGGCCTCCGTGCCGACGCCGCCGGCCACCTTCACCACGCCGTATGCCCTGCCCTCTCTCAACGCCCTCCAGACCACGTAGGCGGCCAAGGTGGACTTCCCCACCCCCTTAGGGCCGACCAGAACCACGGCGCCCTCTTCCTCAAGCCGCCGCAACGCCTCAGCCGCAAGCTCGCCAAACCGCCCGCTCTCCACCAGCGGCACGGCGGCCAGGCCTGAGGGCTCTCGGCTTTCGAGATACGGCCTGTCCTTTACGTAGAAGTTTACGTATAGGCGTCGCCTCTCTGCGTCGTGGAGGAAGTAAACGGTGACGCCGTATTTCAGCGCCGCGACCTCCAGCGCCAGGCGTTTGACCTCGCCGAGGAGGCTGCTGAACTCGGACTCCAGAGCCTTCAGCCTCTCGCCCGCGGCGGCGAGGCCGTCTAGAACCTCCCTCACTCTGTCTCTGTCTAGGCCTAGGCTCAACGCTATGTGAGCCGCCGCGAGGTCTCTAAGCCGGCTGTCTAGCCTAGACCAGTCGGCCAACAGTCTTATCCAGCCGCTCCATTCTCCGCCGCCCGCCAGAAGATACGAGGCGACGCCCAGCACAGCGCCGGCCGCGACGCCGCCGGGGAGGAGGGGAAGCAGGACTTTGGCGAACTCCTCCGCCGCCTCTGCAAACCTCTCCAGTAGAGACTCGCCGGTCTTCTCCGCGACGCTTCTGCCCAGCCTCGCCAGCATGGCGAGTCTGCCTCCTGCGGCGCCGAACTCCCCAAGGACCCTTCTATACAGCTTCAGCTGCTCCTCCACGTATCCCCCGCCTCTCTCCTTAAGCATCGCCGCGACGCCAGGCGGCACGTACCTCAGCCCAAGCCATCTAAACTCGACGCCAACCCTCTTGGCTATTTTTAGCAAGTCCTCCACCGCCTCCCTCTCCTCCTCTACTTCAGGCTGGAGGTAGAAGAGGTAGAGAGACCATCCGCCGTATCTCTTCCTTAGATACTCCACGAAGCCCCTCGGAAGCTCGTCAAAGGCCTTGAGGAGCTCGGCGTCTCTTATGCCGGCCAGCTCCTTCTCCACGCGGTCCCGAGGCACGTAGCCCCCTCCGGCAAGTCTCTTGAGGAGACGCACAGCCCTCTCCCTCAAACCCTCCCCCCGCGCCTCCTCTGCCCCAGGCGCCAAGCCCACGACCTCCTCAGCCGTCTCAACGCCGCGAGGCTTGAGAAACTGCTTGATGAAGGTGGTCTTCCCGGCGCAGGGCGGCCCCACCACGACCACCTTCGCCCCGCCCTCCGCCGCCT
>WYEI01000219.1 GCA_009903905.1 Pyrobaculum sp.
AAAGAAATAACTCCCCACCTCTTCTCCTCCAGTGACGATACCCAGGGCGCCGATGGGTGCGGACGGTTTCTGGTCGCTGACCTTTTAAAACCCGTTTGTCCCGCCTCTCATGGAGGAGGTGATCTACCGCGGAAGGAAGTTCAGCCTGGTCAAGAGGGCCCGGTCGGTGGGCGGGAGGACCGTGTGGGGGGAGTACCTCGTCCACCCAGGCGCGGTGGCGGTGCTCGCCGTGGCGGAGGGCGAGGTTTTGCTTGTGCGGCAGTTCCGGGGGGCGCTGGGCCAGTGGACGCTGGAGGTGCCCGCCGGGACGCTGGAGCCTGGGGAGGACCCCGCCGAAGCGGCTATACGCGAAATGGTGGAGGAGACCGGCTTCAAGCCGCTGAGGCTGGAGCCGCTTCTCGACTTCTACCCCACCCCCGGCCTCTCCAACGAACGTATAACAATCTACTTCACAGACGCCCTCCAACACGTAGGCGTCCAGGGGAGAGACCCCGGCGAGGAAGATATGGAGGTGGTGAAGCTCCCGCCCAGCCGCGTCCTCTACATGATAGAGGCCGGGGAGATAAAAGACGGAAAAACAATAATAGCCATCCTCACCGCATACAGGAGGAGGCTTATATAACACGAGGAGAGAGCCCCCGGCTTAGAGTGACCGGTTGCGTCAGGTGGCCGGGGCTTTTAGGCCTAGAACTCGCTTCAGAGATTACGAGGGCGGACGTGGTGGTTGTGTGGTTTGCCGTAGAGAAAGGCGCGACTTGTTAAATACGTGTGGTGGTGTGGTTGCGATGGTTAAGTTGGGGACTAGGTCGCTTGCGGTGCTGGGCGGCGTCTACGCGCTTGTTGCTTCCGTCATCTATACCTTGGTAGTGACGAGGCGTCTGCCTGCGGAGGAGCTTGCGGTGTTGACAGTTTTCAACTCAGGCTACGCCATCGCTCTGTCCATCCTTGGATACGTCACCAGCTGGTACCCACGCGTGTTGGCGAAGGAGCCGGAGCGCTTCTCTGAGCTGGCCGGCGCCGGCGTCTTAGCCTCTCTCTTGGCGTGGGTCTCCCTCGCCGTCTACATCGCTGTATACGGCAAATTCGACGCCGCAGTCCTTGCGCTGGGCTTAACGCTTCTCATCCTCTCGGCGTGGCCAGCCGGCGCCTACCTATCCGTATATCGGCAGAAGACGCTGGCTCTGCTGGGCTACGTAAGCCAGACCGCGAAGCTTGCCGGCGCGTTTATCGTCAGGCTAAACCCCACGACGTCAACCGTGTTGTTGATCAACATAGCTATGTCTCTGCCCACGGCAGTTGCGAAGCTGGCCAGGCCGAGGATCCACCTTGCGACGTTAAAACAACTCATCCGCGGAGCCCCGTACCAAACACTTTACCTTTTCTCAGCGCTTATAGGCGGCTTAGCCACATACGCGGTGTTCGTAGCCGGCGGAGACCTCCTCCTCTCCTACAGCTACGTCTTATTTCAAATCGGCAAGTCGGTCTACCCAGCTCTTTCAATAGTGCCCCTTATGTACGGCTCGCTCCTTGCAGAAGCCAATAAGCTTCGGCGCGCCCTCCTAGACGGGGCGGTCTTACTCTACTTATACCTAGTCGCGGCGGCGGTGATGGCTAAAAGCCCGGATTGGTACGTAGCAGTTCTCCGGCCGTCGGAGCTTGGAAGCGCTCAGTTGATAGAGGCCGTTTGGCTAAACGGCGCCGCGCTCCTAGCCTCAGGAATTTTACTCCACGCAGACACCGTGCTGAAGGGCGCGGAGGAGAAGACGGTTTTCACCCTTAGAGACAAGCCGGCGAAGGCGCTTATGTTTGACATAGCGGCGGCGCCGTTCACTATAACGCTCATCTACCTCCTCGCCAAGGCCCACGGCGCGCCGGGCATGGTTATTGCATTTACGATTTCTGGCTCCTTATCAGCCGCCTACAGGATGTGGCTCCTGGGGCGGGGCTACCTGCCGCTGTTGACAAAACTCTACCTACCAGCCGCCGCGGCCCTAGCCCTAATCTACGCCGCCCCCATACCCCTCCTCCCATATGTAAAAGGCGGGGCACTGGAGACGATATTGACGTATCTCCCCAACGCACTGTTGCTCGGCGGCTTGACGCTTGCCCTCCTCGCGGCCTCCTCGCCGGCGGCCCGGGAGGCGCTTTCCACCTCGCTGAGGCGCCTGGGCATCCTGCGGCGGTGAGCGAGACCCGGTAGCATCTGCGGCATAGGCATTGCCGCCGTCTCTCAGCGGCTTAACGGTGCACCCGTGAGAGCCGCCGGGACCAGCCACAGCGCTTTAGGTAATCAAGTGGCGGCTGTGGAGAACCAGCTTCACTGCGGCTCTTCGTCTCCTCGACGTCTCCACACGCCGCCCAGGTCTCGCCTCCTGACCTATCTGGTCGACGGCGTAGCCGTGTAGAAGGCGTGAATTGACCGCCGCCGGTCTGCCGTACCTCTCACAAGCCCTCCTCTAGAACCTCTCCGCGATCTCCGCCCAGCACAGCGCCCCCTAAGCCTCACAGACCCACACCGCCGCAGATCAAGCCAAGGCTTCGGCAGAGCCTCCACAACACCTCGACCCCCTCAGTCTTAAAATGGCAAGCTGTTATATATACGTGGAGAGTCTATAAGTGTCGCTCCGCCGCCCAGCGGATCCCTTCAAGTGGGCTGTGGAGTCCCTATCGAGGACCTTCCCCGGGAAATCCCGCCGCTGGATAAAGAGGACCCTCATGAGGCTCGGCGACGTCCGTGAAGCCGGAGACGGCCTCTACGTCGTCTACGGCCGCCGCGAGTTAGGCGACTGGAGACAAATGTATCAGGTCTGGTACTCCGAGAGGGAGGGCCGTTGGTATTGTACATGTTTTACCTCGGCCTTCGGCTTTAGGCGCCGCAGAGAGATATGCACACACGTGGCGGCCGTAATGCTGTACCGCAGGTACAGAAAGGCGCTGGAGAAACTGGAAAACAAGCGGGTCTACGTCGTGGAGGCTGAGGTGGAGTGCCCCGGCAGGCTGGAGGCCAACGGCGAGCTTTACGTAAGGCCTCTCGTGGAGAGCAGCGGCAAGACGGCTAGGCTGACGTCTTTCGCCAGCCCGAAATACCGCATAGTCGTCATCTCGGCACACAGACGCATCGCCGTGAAGTGCTCAGGCCACGTCATCTATGAGGCGGAGGGGGAGGAGGTGCCCCTCGCCGTGGCCAAATTCCTCGTGGAGAAGCTGTATGAAGGTGAAGAATAGAAAAGGCCGCTTCGACCTCAAGCCCGACTCCATTGTAAACTACCGCAGACTCTACATAGACGTCTTCTCCCTGGCGGCGTCTCTAAGCCAGCCGGAGGAGCTCTTCGCCTCCGCGGCCGAGGCCGGTCTCGACGCCGTCTTTGTGGTAGACGCCTGGCACGAGTCGCATATGCCGCTGGCGAGGCGCTATCTTGAGCTTTGCCGGAGGTACGACTTGGACTGCCGCCTCTCCGAGCAGAAGCCAGCGGAGATATACGCCGTGGAGCTCTGCGATGCCGAGTGCGGCGCCAGATGCGCCGTGGTGACGAGGGACTACGACGCCGTATTGAGGGCAGAGAGATGCGCCGTGTTGATACTTAGGGGTGGCAGATTTTGGCGGGTTTCGCAGTTCTGAACATTGGCGTGTTTAGGCGTAGGAATTACCTTTTTACTTTATAAGTCGTAACTTCTTTAGCATGTGGCTGATAGCGGGCTGAAGGAGGCGATTGAGGGGCTTGAAAAGCTTAAGTTCGCTATGATTCTCAACATAGTGCTAATAGTGTTCATAGTAGTGGCATTTATAGTCGCTATATTCGCCACAGTCTCTGCCCGGTCCCCTATCCCCCTTGCTGTGGCGGTTCTTCTTCTGGCGTCTTTTGCCTACCCCCTCTGGCTCGCGGCGGTGGCCTACGGCAAGTTTCACAAGGTCTTCTCCTGGAGGGATTCCTACAGGCGGGCCCAGTTGCTTTCTATGGTCATGGCTGGCCTATCTGTGATTTTGCCTGTGGTGATATTGGTATGGGTGGCGGCTGGATGGGACCCATCTCCCAACCCGTTGATGAGAGTTTTGGGTTATTTCGTCGGGCTTGCCGTCGCCGCCGTGTACGCCAAGGCGCATATGGATCTGGCGGAGGACACCTCTACAATTTACTTCATGTATTTTGCGGTTGCAGAAATCCTCTCGGCTCTGTTCAGCTTCATCCCAGAGTTATCGCTCGTCATTGGGTTGATCGGCTTAGTGTTGTTTTTCGTCGCAGTGCGGGAGGCCCGCGAGGAGTTGCTTAACCGGATGCTCGCCGGCAAATAGCTTATATACATCCGATCGGTCGCTGTTATGGACGCAGTGGTGGTTGAGAACCTTGTGAAGCGTTACGGCGACGTGGTGGCGCTGGACGGGGTCTCCTTCTCGGTGGCCGGCGGCGAGATTTTCGGCTTGCTGGGCCCCAACGGGGCGGGGAAGACCACCACCATCAAGATCTTGACCGGCCTAACGCGGCCGACGTCTGGCAGGGCTTTGGTGGCGGGCTTCGACGTGGTTAAGGAGACGCGGGAGGTGAAGCGGAGGATCGGGTGGATCTCCTCCGAGATAATAGTAGACGACGAGCTCACCGCCTTGGAGAACCTGGAGATCCAAGCCAGGCTCCACGGCGTGTCTAACTGGCGGGAGAGGGCTATCCAGCTTCTGAGGTACTTCGGCCTCGCCGATGCGGCGAATAGGCCCGTGGGGAAGTTCTCCACGGGTATGCGGAAGCGCCTCGAGGTGGCCATGGCCCTCCTACACGGGCCCGAGATACTTTTCATGGACGAGCCCACTGTTGGCCTAGACGTGGGGGCTCGGCTTGGGTTTTGGGAGGTGGTGAGGCAGATAAACAGAGAGTTCGGCGTCACGGTCCTCCTCACCACGCACTACATGGAGGAGGCAGAGGAGCTGTGCCGCCGGGTCGCCGTGATAAACAAGGGGAAGATCGCTGCCGTGGGGACGCCGGACGAGCTTAAGGCGAAGTACGGAGTAGACGTGATTGAGCTGGAGGTGGAGAAGCCGGTGGACGTCTCTAGGCTGACCCCCTTCGGCGAGGCGGCGGCTCAAGACGGGAAGGTGCTCGTCAAGACGCGGAAAGCCGAGGAGGTGTTGGCCGACGTGGTGAAGGCCGTCGAGGGAGTGAAAAGCGTCAGGGTTAAGAAGAGCAGTCTCGACACGGTGTTCATAAACCTAACCGGCGCGTCTATAGAAGGCGAACAGACAGACTTGAGGAAGATATATATGCGGGTCCGGTGGGCGAGGCGATGATTGCCCAGCTGTACGCCTTGTACAAGAGAGAGGTGTTGAAGCTATTCCGCAGTAGATACATGTGGCTGATGATAATTGCGCAGCCAGTCATGTGGATAATCTTCTTCGGCAACAGCCTGGCCGGCCTGCCCAGCGCCTTCCTCACCCAATTCTTCGGCGTGGGAAGCTACCTCTCATACATGTTGCCCGGCATGGTCTCGATAACTGTGATGACCACGGGGATGTTCAGCTCCATGAGCCTAGTCTTCGACAGACGGATGGGGTACCTAAGGAGGGTCCTCGCCACGCCGACGCCCAAGGCCGCCGTGTTCCTCGCCAAGGCCCTCGGCGCCGCCACCAGAGGCCTCCTCACGGTGCCCGTGATACTGGCGGTAGGCGCCCTCCTGGGCGTGCGCTACTCGGTAAACCCCGCGAGCCTCCTTCTCTGGGTCGCCGCCTTGGTCGCCGCTGGCGTGGGCTTCGCCGCACTCTTCACGGCGCTTACGGTAAACACAAGCGACTTCCACGCCCCCGGCGTCGTCAGCAACTTCATAACGATGCCGCTGATGTTCACCTCCACCGCCCTCTTCCCCCGGCAGTTCTTCCCAGAGTGGCTCAGGGCCATAAGCGCCGTCAATCCGCTGACCTACTTGACGGAGCTCGGCAGAGACGCCGTGACCTACGGCACGCCGCCCGACGCAACGGCGTTTATCTACCTCGCCGCCTTCTCCGCCGCCGCGACGGCCGCCGCCCTAGTGCTCGTGGAGCGCCTCCTCACCGCTGACTGACTTAAATCCACAGATCGCCTCCGCACCATGCGGATAAAAATCTCAGAGATAAAGGAGGGGTCCATAACCCCCATACCCGGCACAGACTGCTTCGCCGTCAAGACGGGGAGCAAGATATACATCTACCGGGACCAGTGCCCCCACGCCTTCTGCCAATTCACCACGGCGGGCCAGCTGGAGGGCGACGTCTTGGTCTGCACCTGCCACTGGGCCAAGTTCGACCTCAAAACCGGCACATCCCTAGTGCCGGAGCTCACCACGGAGCCCCTCACCCCGGCGAAATACAGGATAGAAGGCGACGAACTCATGGTAGAGGACTGCCCCTAGACCACCTCTCTCTCATAAAACACAGCCACTACACAAGCCTTTCCGAGGGCGGCGGTGTTGAGCTGTCCATCCCGCCTCTATGCAGAGGTCAACCACGGCGGCAAGCCCATCTGGCAAGGGTCTTCAACCGTAGTGGGCCAACGGGGCTTGCGGCGAGTTTCCGAATCTATTGCGTCGTTTCGCGTCGCAAATGTGGCGTCTGTATTTATATTTAAATGGTGAAAACGGAGAGGTGCCATGGTAACAACAAAAAGGTATTCCCTACCACAGCTCCCATATGCCTACAACGCCTTGGAGCCCTACATCGCCGAGGAGATAATGAGGCTTCACCATCAGAAGCACCACCAGGGCTACGTCAACGGTGCCAACGCAGCCTTAGAAAAGCTTGAGAAGTTCAGAAAGGGGGAGCTCCAGCAGATTGACATAAGGGCGGTGTTGAGGGACCTCTCCTTCCACCTCAACGGCCACGTGTTGCACTCCATCTTCTGGCCCAACATGGCGCCCCCCGGCAAGGGCGGCGGCAAGCCCGGCGGAAGGACGGCAGACCTAATCAACAAGTTCTTCGGGAGCTTCGACAAGTTTAAAGAGGAGTTCTCCCAAGCCGCCAAAAACGTGGAAGGCGTCGGCTGGGCCATCCTCATATACGAGCCGTTGGAAGAGCAGTTGCTCATCCTCCAGATTGAGAAGCACAACCTCATGCACGCCGCAGACGCCCAAGTCCTCCTGGCGCTGGACGTGTGGGAACACGCCTACTACCTCCAGTACAAAAACGACAGAGGTAGCTACGTAGACAACTGGTGGAACGTGGTGAACTGGGACGACGTAGAGAAGCGGCTTGAAAAAGCCCTAAACGGCCACATCGCGCTCAAGATATAGTTCAACAATTTTAAACCTCTCTCTAGATTTCTCTGTGGAGCTCCCCGAGCTGGGAGAACTCGACTTGGAGAATCCCTCCTTCTCCGCCTCGGGCCCCGCGGAGTACACAGTCTCCTTCGGCAGGCCCTGCCGGGTCGCGGCCAACGTGAGGCTGGACAGCCTCATGTTCAGCTGGCCCCGCATCTACGCCAAGGCGCTGGTCGCAGTGTATAAATGTGACGAGTTCTGGCCGCACTTCGACGTGAAGATTCGTGCAGTGTCCATAGCTAAGACCATATACGTGTTGGTGGACCGCGTCTCCCGCCACACCGAGCCAGACGCCGCCTTGACCCCCCTGGAGCGGGGCCTCCTCTGGAGCTACGCGGCGAGGGTCGGCGCCGCCGCCCTCTGCAAAACCCTCCGCGAGGTACTACACGTAGAGGCCCGTTGCAGGTCTTACCACGCCGCCGAGACGTGACTTGCGTCAAGCCGCTGACCGACCCCTTTCGCGCTCTGCTATTGTCGGTAGGGATGGGCAAAGGCTCATCGCAGTATGAGCCCACATTGCAAGCTAATAGGAATCTTTTCATCAGCATTCTGGAGGGAGAAGGATCGACCGGCTTAAGACCGGCATGTGAAGTACGTGGGGGCCATTACTCGCTTCTCGAAGCCTTGATCTTGCTGGAGTTCTTAAGCCAGGCAGGAGACCTTGGACTGGCGCGCGCCTGAATGTCTACAGGAAGCTCGAGGAGGCGTTGGGCGAATTCCGTGGTGAGGATCTAGAACGCTTCCTAGCTCGTTCAGTGCATGAAGAGCGGCAACATCGCCGTTCTGTATTCACAGCACAGAGTCGACTGGGTGGGCGTGTGCGTAGACGTGGCGAGACAGGTCGCTAATTCAGACGGCCTCTGCGGAGGGCGCTCTTCAGTCTTGTGGTTTTCTGAAGTACCGTTTATAGAGGTAGCCGGCTACCCAGCGGCCGTTTTTGGTCAGCGTAGTATATGCCTGGGCTCTTGCGGTCTGGGTTCCGCCTCTTTACTTTAAGCCACGGCTTCATTGATGAAGTGACAAGGCCCTTGAGGTTGCCTCTGTACCTCTCCAGCAGGCTCATTTCCTCCAGCCTCCTGCAAGCCTCCTCCACCTCCTCCTCAGGCACCACAGGGGTCCAGCCGGCCGCGCCGAAGAGCCGCCGCGCCATCAGCCAGGGCGTGTCGGGGGCCGTAGGCGTATATATGCGCCAAGATCTTCCTCCCCATATCGGTTAGGCCCTCGGTCATCTTCTCTATCTCGTCCTGATCCACGACTCCGCCTCTGGAGCCGCTTAAAAGCTTGACGCGGCGACTGTGTAAACCCCGCCTCCCTTGGCTCCCATGATGGGGACAAAGAGGGCTAAAAAGCCTTGCCAGTGGCGTTCCGGAGGGAAAACGTCGTTCAGCCTAACCACCTTCAACCTCCTTAGCGTACTTAACAACCTGCTAGCAAGCCCAAAACCCCCGGCCGCTTACAAAAATAGAAAAAAGAGTTAGGTCTTTTTTAGCTCTTCTATCCGCCGCTCGACTTCTTTCAACACCTCGGTGAGGTATCTCCTTAGGTCTTCTAGGTATCTAAGCTCCGTTTCTTTATCCCAGGCGGGCACATAAGGTCCTCCAAAATGCCACATGCCCCACCAGCCTGGTCTCAGCGCAGGCGGTAGATGCGCCCACGGGCCACGTCCTGGATAGTGGCCCCACTTGTGCCAGCCGTAGCCCATAGTGAAACACATTTCACGGATTTATAAATTTTTCTTCTTGTATTAATCGTATTTGCATGAAACTAATTTCAGAGAGAGCCGCTCGGCTAGGGCCTTCGCCACTTTAAACCGCGCTTGCTCTAGGATACGCCAGAAGGTAGGCTTGGAGATGCCCATCCTACGCGCGGCCTCCTCCATGGAGAGGCCCTCCACGTGGACGAGGTACATGGCGGCGACTTCGTAGTCGCAAAGCTCGATGTGACTGGGCAACGCGCCTTCGGCCACTTCTTTCACCGGGAGGTAGAGATAGGGCTCAAAGGGGGTGTCGAGAGAGATAGAGGTTCTGGCCCCCGCCAGCCCCCAGCCGCATCTACGGCGGCGCCTTCCCGGCATTCAAAACTACTTCTTGTTGGATAGGTTGAAGGGCTTGCCTTGGGTGAGTATCTTGTCGGCGAGGTCTGGTGCGACTTTCTTGAGGTCCTGGGCCACGGACTCTAGGAAGGCCAGCTCTTCTTTTTCGTTTCTCAGCTCGTCGGGGAGCATGCGGGGTATCTCCTCGATGATGGGGTACCACCGGCCGCAGGTGGGGCAGTAGATTATCCCCGTCTCGATCTCCCACTTGTGGCACTCCTCGCAGGGGAGGGCGTCGGGCTTGGGGTGCTCCTTGATCTTGAGGTCGCGGTAGGAGCAGTACTCCTCGCAGAAGGGCTTCCGGGGCCAGGTGTACTGCCTCTCTGGGTGCTCAGCGCGTTTAATCACCAGGAGGCGGAGGGGGAACGTCTTGTCGTAGGGACAGGCCAAGACGTCCATCAGCCTGTATTTCATATGTCGTCAATTTCCCGAATTAATAAATTTGGGCCGCGTCGAGACCCTACGAGCCGCGTGCTCTGTGGAGGGCGTAGGCGGCGGCTGCGGTTGGGGCTAGGGGTATCAGCGGCCAGCCGTGTAGGGAGTAGACGACGTAGCCGCTTGGGTTGGGGACGAGCCAGAGATACAGCGACACGACGGCGGCCCCCGCCAGCTCGTTTATCCTCTTCCTGCCGTCCCAGAGGAGCGCGGCGGTGGCTAGGGCCTTCGCGGCGATGGGTGCGGCGAGTGGTATGGCGTAGTCTAGTTGGTATATGGGCGGGTAGCTCAGCGCCACCAATCCGCCCACCACGAACTGATCCGCGGCGGCGCCCAGCGCTAGGAGCGGCAGAAACGCAAGCCTTGCGGGCAGGCTCCGCACGGCGATTAGCCCGGCGGCGCCGGTTAAAATCAACGCGGCCTCCATGAGCTCGAAGTCGTAAGTATCGGCGAGGACAACCACGGAGTCCACGGCGGCGAAGGCGAGGCCGGGGTGCCATCGGGAAGGCACCGCGGAGGCCACAGCCGCGGTCAGCATTATGAAAAAGTAGCCGTAGATGGTGTGGGGCAGGAGGGTGATGGCGACGGCGTATGCGTAGGCCACGGCGCCGAGCGGCTTGCGGATTTCCAGCGTCGCCATGCCTATGGCGGCCAGCTCCAGGGGGCCCATGAAGTCGCTGTACCCGCCGTGTAGCGCCAAGTATAGGAGGGCCAAGGCCGACGCCGCCAGCGAGTAGCGGTCTCTCTTCAACGCCGCCAGGAGGTAGGGCGCGGCGACGCCGGGCCAGAGGTAGAGGAGCTCCCCCGCCACGAGCGACACCAGGAGGAAGGCTAGGAAGATGGCCAGCGCGTGTAGCGCCGTTGGTCGCGAGAGGGCCACCTCCTACTGGGGACCCCCACTTAAATTTTTGAAGCCGCTTGCGCGACGAGGGCGTGGAGCTTTCTGAAGATGGGGGGCCGCGGCGCGTGGCGCGTGGAGTGTATGACGACGAAGGCGTTGACCAGGGCCCGGTACTCGAAGCTGGTCCTTATCCTCTCGAAGAAGTCCTCCAGGTGGGGGAAGCCGCGGGCGTTCAGGAAGTTGTACAGCTCCTCCAGCTCGCCGTCTTTGGGCTTCGCCTTTCCGAAGTTGACCCTGCGGTCTG
Organism: Pyrobaculum sp.; assembly: GCA_009903905.1. The sequence continues at coordinate 10,942 of WYEI01000219.1, forward strand.
TGACGTGGCGCTCGCCCCCGCCGGGCAGGAGCACCTTGCCGTACGCCGCCTTGAGGCGCCACGTGGCGCTGTCTGTGCTGTCTACGCCCACCGCCGCGAGGATGGGCGTCACGGCGGGGCTCCCCATCCCCATCACGTGGATGGGGCCTCTAAACTCCTCCCTAGCCCTCTGTATTAGGCGCAGCGCCAGCTCTCGAGAGCCCCGGGGGACGCCCCGCGTGATTAAGACGTAGGGCACAGCGGCGCCTATGGCCAGGGCGGGCGCGTCGCGGTACAGCGCTAGAAATCTCTCGAAGAGGGCGGGGTCGCGGTAGACGTGTAGGACGGGCACCACCGCGTCGCCGACCGCCCTCCTGAGCCTCAGCCAGTTCTGGTAGGACTTCCGGAGCTTCTTCTCAGCCTCCTCAGGCGGGTCGCCGGGCGAGGGAGGCACGTCGAGGGAGAAGTACAGCTGGGCATCCACCCTCTTAAACACCTCCGCTATCTTGTCCACGTCGACTGAGAGCCCCCTCTTCAGTATCTGGTAGCCTCCCGAGTCCACCCAAAGCTCCCCCTCGTACCCCAACGCCGCCCTCGGGTCCTTCTTCACGTCAAGCGCGTTGATCATGACTGCAGGCACATCGAAATAAAGCCAGGGCTTGGGCACCGCGTTGACTGGGCTTCCGAGCACTACACGCACCTTATTTTATCCATTGGCTTTATATAACAGGTCCCTGGACTTCACTAAAACTTTCAACCAACCCACCTGAGGTAATACCTAAATATCAGGTAGGGCTAAGTACTCTCACCTATCGACTCCTGCCGAACTCATCACACCAAATTAAAAATCATGACAATAAAAACCTCCGGGCCCCGCCGCCATTCCCACAGCCTTCCTGCCGTGGGGGCAAAGGAGCTCAAGGCGCGGCCGGCCCCTACGCCGTGGAGTCCAGCCCCAGCTTCCTCCTCGCCGTTGCCAACTGGCGGAGGTCTCCGGCGGGAAGCCCAGAGAGGTGTATCTAGCGATTCGGCGGGAGCCGGCCAGGGCTTCGGCAGGGGCCTAGACAGATGGCTTTATTAACGTGTGCACAGCCGCGTCGTGTTGTTGATATTGGTGAAGTCAGACGACGAGGAGGTGGCGAGGAGAGCCGCCAGGGGGATAGAGGCGTTGGAGCTTCTGCCGGGGGTCTACCTCAGCTGGTCGCCGAAGGAGAAGGCGGTGAGGGCCGTGGAGGCGGTTAAGCGCGCCGTGGTCGAGAGGTGGGAGAAGTCCGGCGAGGGGCCGACTCTGGAGGTGGCAGTGATAGAACTCGACGAGAGGCAGTACAGAGCTCTACGGCCTCTGGCCCGGGCTCTCGTGGAGAAGATGGGATCGGCAATTTTGGAGGAGATGGAGAGGCTCCTCCAGCGGATGCGGTCTGGTAAGACGTCTCGCGACTTGACGGGCTGGTATAGAGACTTGGCGAGGCGCTACGAGCGCCTGCTCAACGCCTGCATGGCGCTGGACCTGGAGCCGACCATCGTCGCCAGGTTGAAGGAGAAGTGGAAGGAGGTCACTCTAGAGGCTGGGCGGCTGTTTAAGAAATAAAAAGGTCTGCCGCGTCTCCGCCATGCCTGTCTTGCTGAGGGCCAAGGCCCACGGCCTCGTGGTCACTGGGAAGAACCTGCACTACGAGGGGTCGCTGACGCTGGGGCGGGACGTCATGGAGGCGGCTGGGTTCTACCCTCTGGAGCACGTGGAGGTGTATAACGTGTCCAACGGGGCCCGCTTCACTACGTATGTCATACCGGGGCGAGACGGCGAGGTTGTGCTAAACGGCGCCGCGGCTAGGCTGGGCGAGGTGGGCGACGTCATAATAGTCGCCGCCTACGACTGCGTAGCGGACCCCAGAAGCCACGTGGCGCGGGTGGCCGTGTTTCAGAACAACAAGGTGAAGGAGGTGAGGGAGGTCAAGCTTTTATAGCAGTGGCGCCGCGTCTCTATGGAGGTTAGGCTAGGCGTTGCCTCGTCGCCGCATGTGGGCGAGGACGTGAGGAGGCACTACGGCGAGGTGTATGGGGAGATGCTCAGGGAGCTCGGGGTTTCCCTCGCCGAGTCCTCAGACGTGGCGGTCGTGGTGGTGTTGACAGGAGGCGCCGAGGAGGAGGTGCTGTCGCAGGCCGCCAGCTACAACGTCCTGCTCGCGTGGCCGCACTACAACTCCTTGCCGTCTGCGCTGGAGGCCGCCGCGGCGCTGAGAGAGGGCGGCCGGTACGCCAAGGTGCTGGAGCTCCCCGCCCCGCTGGCGAGCCCCGGCGAGCCGCTCCTAAGGGCTCTACGCCTCATATCTCTCATGAAGACGGGGGTGCCCAAGTTCGGCGTTGTGGGGAGGCCCAACAGGTGGCTGGTGGCCAGCGGGCTGGCGGGCGCCGCGGCGGAGGAGACGCCGCTGGAGGAGACTCTGGAGGGCTTGAACCCGGGGGACGGCATGGAGGAGGCGAGGCGCATCGTAGATGAGGCAGAGGGGACCGACTTCTCCGCGGCCGACCTGGCGCCCATCGTCGCCTACGCCCACAGGCTGGAGGAGCTTGCCAAGAGACGGGGCTGGGCGGGTCTCACCCTGGGTTGCTGGTGCTTCGACCTAGAGGCCGTGAGGAAGATGGGGTGGACGCCCTGCATCTCGTTAACGCTTCTCAACCAGCGGGGCCTGCCGGCGGCGTGCGAGGGCGACCTCCGGGCGCTCTTCTCCATGTACGTGCTTTCTAGGCTGTCCGGCAAACCGGCGTGGCTCAGCAACGTCAACATGGCGAGGGGCGACCTGCTGGTGCTCACACACGACGGGGCCCCGCTGGCCATGACCCGGAGGTACTCGGTGGCGAGGAGGATGCTCACAGGCGTGCCTGCCGCCATAAAGACGCGGATCCCGCCGGGGAGCCCAGCCACCCTCCTCCGCGTATCCGGCGACCTGCGGAGGGCCCTCCTCCTGAGGGCCGTCACGGTGGAGCCCGAGGAGGTGGAGGCCTGCAACACCCAGGCCGGCTTCAAGCTGATAAACGGCACCGCATCTGACGTGCTCTCCGCCGGGCTAGGCAACCACCTAGCCTACGTCCTAGACGACGTCTACGACGAAGCAAAGGAGTACCTACTCCACCTAGGCGCTAAGATCATCCCGTAGTCTACCACGGATATTTTACTAAAACAGATATCCAAAAAAACTAATGTTTGGTGAGTATCTTGACGGCGCCTCCGGCCACGTCTACGGAGATGTTGAGGACGTCTCTGGCGCCGGGGCGCGGCTCCGGGGTCTTGACCACGCCGCCTGCGGCGGAGCTCTGCACCGATATGCCCACGTCGGGCGGGAGCTCCAGCAGGAGGTTGACCACGCCTCCCGTTGCCGAGACGTCCAGCTGGGAGGTGCCTTCGAAGGGCGCGTAGCTGAGCCTCCCCGAGACGGCGCCTCCGTCGGCCTCGATAGACACGGACCCGCGGCCCATGGCTAGGTCGAGGTCTACCACGCCGCCTGCCGCGTCGATCTTGAGGTTGTTGAGCTTCAGCGACGCCGCGGCGTAGCCCCCAGCCACGTCGAGGTCTAGGGCGTCTACGCCGCTTAGCGTCGCCTCCACCTCGCATCCCTCCATGGAGATTGCGCCGGCCGAGACGTCGAAGTCGTTTGGGTCCTCGCACTTAGCTACGACGCGGTTGGGCCCCTCCACGATCTTCAGCCTGCCGCCGTCCATCTCCACAGCCACGCGGCCGCTGTGTGTGAAGTCGCCGCTGTAAACCTCCACGAGACTCCTCTTCTCTCTTCTGAAGGCCTTGAGTGGTCCCAAGTAGCCCAGAAGCTGGACGGCGAGCTTCAGCGTAGACGTTAGGAGGCCTCTTTCGGTGACGAGAACCACGTCCCTCGCCTTAGGCTCCACGTAGGCTCTTAGGTGCTTAGGCACCCTTACCACAGCCACGTCTCTGGTCTCCTCTACGACTTCATAGAGAAGCTCCGGCGGCACGTCCTTATCTATCTCCAGTATAGCCGTGTCGAACACTCTTATCTTCCTCCCCTCTCTCTTCGCCAGCTCCAGCAACGCCCTATCTATCCTGAGGATCGCCCTATCGCTGAAGGTCAGCTCCTCCGCCTCGGCCCTAGGTTGCGGTTGCCCCGCGCCCTCCAGCACAGCCATAACCTCGAGGGCTTTCCTCCCTAGGTCCGTCAGGCGGTAGAACCAGTTGTCCCCCTTCTCCACAAGCCCCGCCAGCTTCTTCAGGTGGAAGGCCAGGGTGGGGCTGTCCACGCCGAGCTCCTCCATCAATTCGCTGTACATCCTAGGCCTCTCCCCCAGGAGCCTGAGCGTCCTGCGCCTCAGGGGATGCGCCAAGGCCTCGAAGATTCTGTCGCCCATGGGAAGAAGAACGCGCAGAGAAATAAACAGATCTGTCAAGCCCCCGCAACAGACGGCGGGAGCCCTCGGCGGGCCTTTGTAAATCCGGCTTTACACGACATTTTTAAAGAGGGGCGTCAAAAGACGCGTGCGCCTCCGCGCTAAATACGTCTTGGCCGGGGAGCTGGAGGTGGTGGAAGACGGAGTAGTTGAGGTCGACGACGCGGGGGTCGTGGTGGGGGTCGGGAGGTACACGGGTGGGGTTGCGGCGGATCTCGGCAACGTGGTGTTGATGCCCCAGCTGGTCAACGGACACGTCCACGTCCTAGACGCAGTAATCGCCGACCGGGACGACCTCTACATCGACGACTTGGTGGGGTGGCCCCACGGCGTCAAGTACCACGCGGTGAAGAACCTAGTCGCGAAGAAGAAGCACATCTCCCTGCTTGAGAAGGTGGCGAAGAGGATGAGGAGCTACGGGACTGGCTGCGCCTTGATATACGCTGAGCATGCCGCACGCGACGTGGAGGAGGTCTTCAGGAGACACGGCGTAGAGGCTGTCGTGTTCCAGGAGACACACGGCGGCTTCCCCGACTACCCAAACGTCCAGGTGGCGTCGCCGGTGGACCACCCCCCGGAGTACCTCCGGCAACTCCGCCTCCGCTACAAGCTGGTCTCCACACACGTGTCGGAGACCCGGGACTGCCACGAGGCAGGCGACTTGGAGCTCGCCCTGAAGACGCTGGACGCAGACGTCCTCGTCCACCTGGTCCACCTGACGCCTGAGGAAATCGCCCATATACCCCCCGCCAAGACCGTCGTGGTAAACCCACGCGCCAACGCCTACTTCGTAGGCCGCGTGGCGCCCGTGCCTCTGTTGCTCCACCTAAAGCCGCTCCTAGGCACAGACAACGTCTTCATGAACGAGCCGGACCTCTGGGCTGAGATGAAGTTCCTACACGCCTACGCCGCCGCCTCCGGCTGGGCCCTCACGGAGAGGGACATCCTCGCCATGGCCACCGTATGGAACTGGGAAAAGGTGCGTTGCGTCCCGCCCATAGCCCCCGGCCACAGGCTCCGCGCCCTGGCGGTCGCGGCCCCCTACATAGGCGGCAACGTCCTGAAGTACCTGGTCAAACGCGCAACGCACGCAGACATAGTAGCCTTCCTTGAGGACGCCAGCATCCGGCCTGCGGCGGATTTATAATCTCGTGGGCAAAAGGCACACATGGTCTTTTTCAAGTTGCGGGCTGGCCTCTACAACCCCGAAGAGCCGGAGAGGGTAATTGAGGTGGAGGCCATTGTGGACACCAGCGCGATGTACAGCGTTGTAAGGAGGGACATACTGGAACAATTAGGCGTGAAGCCGGTTGAGAGGCGAAAGTTTAGGGCATTCGGCGGCTATGTTGAGCGGGATATCGGCGAGGTGGGGATGGTGTTGATGGGGAGGAGGCGCATTATTCCGGTGATCTTCGGCGAGGACGGGGACCCGGCGGTTGTAGGCGTGACCGCGCTTGAAATCTTCGGGCTTGAGGTAGACGTGGTCAGAGGTGTGTTGAAGGAGGCGGAGTTGTTCCTCCTCTAGTACGGCCTCTCCTCGATGGGCGGTGGCCTCAGCTGATACGACACAAGCGGAGTTGCCGAGACGCTTGGGTCCGTCTTTTTCACCTCCTCGATGTATTGAGAGGCCTTTTCCACGTCTGGGAAGACGACGCCGTAGAACCCCACCGCCTTGGCGTAGCATCTGAAGAAGGTGTGTTTCGTGACGCCGGGGATATGTGCCTTAGCCATCAGCGCCGCCGCGAAAAGCCCGGAGCGGGGCAGATCCACCGAATACGTGACGATAGACACGTCCTTCGCCCACTTGAGGAGTCTCCGCGCCGCCGTCTGGCCCACCCCCAGCTCCTCCACAAGGTCGCTGGAGGATATCTGGGGATTGGAGACGTACATCCTCAACGCCCGCAACTTCAAGGGGGTTAACCTCAGCGGCTTGAGGTTAGGGACAAACATGGGGGTGCCGTACCGCATGGACAAGTCCTGAAGCTCGGTGGGGGTTTTAAACGGCACGGCGAATATGTAGTCGCCCTCCAACGTGCGGAAGGCCAGCACGTAGTCATCCCCGGGGTTGCGCCCGCGGAAATACGCGTAGTAGAGCCCAACCACGTCGGGTCTCACGTAGACCTGGGGCGGGCCTAGAATCCCCATCTCAAGCATCCTCCTAACCCAGTAAAACACTACCTGCCGAGTCCTCCCCAGCATCCGCGCCAGCTTCGACAGGTTCACACGCCCCTCGGTCAATATGCTGGTCAACACAACCCTCTCGTCGTATGTAAGCAGAGACGACATGTGGCTGTAAACCTACAGGTATAAAAGACTGTGTCAAAAGGGAAAAAGGTGCTTAACTGCTCTTAAGCGCCTTGAGGGCCTCGTCAACCGGCACTATGAGGTAGGAGGTGGTGCGGATAGTCCCCCGGCTGTTGAGGTTTATCATCGCCTTAAGGAACTTCCCCATGTCTTCCACCTCCACGATGGATATGAAGTCGAAGTCGCCAAACACCACATACTGCTCTAACACCTTAACCCCATACGCCTCAAGCTCCTTATTAACCTCCTTAACCCTCTCCGGCCTCTTCTCAAGCGTCTCAGCCCCCTCGTCGGTAAGCCGGGAAATCACCACAAACCGCATATCTATATTTATCACACAACAAAAATCTTTTTCCTAAGCCAAAAACATCAATACATTTTCTTACTAGACTAAATTAATAATTATATATAAAGAGGAAAAACAAGGATTACGGCTGCGTCGCGGCGGCGTATGTAGGTTATACCGCGCCTTTTCTGAGCCGGCCGCCGCTTGCCGCCGCGTCTTGGTTCCGGGTCCACTTGGAGACGAACTGTTTGTAGCACTCCCGGGAGCAGAAGACCCAGGGCTTGTTGACGCAACAAGTCTTCACCACTATGGCCCCCTCTCTGATGAGCCTCCCGCAGTTGGTGCACCTCAGTTCTGTGAGCCGCTGGACTTTAAGTTCGAACGGCATAGGCCGTCAAGTCCTTGTGGACGATTTCGGCGATTCTGTGCCCAGACAGCAACATGCCGCCGAAGATGGGCCCCATCCTGGGCAGTCCGAAGACGGCGCACACGGCTATGCCGGCCACATATAGCCCCGGCGCCACCCTCCCGGTGTGCTCCACCACAAGCTTCTCAGACACCTCAGACCACGCCGACTTCTCCCCCCTCAGCTCGATGCCCAGCTCAGGCACCTTCCTAGCCGCTATAGATACCACCTCTGCGTCGTGGCCCGTGGCGTCTATCACCGCCTTGGCCTGCGTATACAGCGGGTCTACGTGCATGCCAGACATCTGGATGGGGGTCCAGATCCACAAGACGCCGGCCACCCGCGGGGGTTCGCCCCTGAAGATGACGTCGTCTACGTGCACCCCCAGTATGATCTTCGCCCCCGCGTCTATCGCGCCAGCCGCCAGCTTGGCGATGAGCTCCGCCGGCTCCACCGTGTAGAGCCCGTCCCCAGCCGGCTTGTACCTAACCCTGAAGTCCCTGAGGACCGGCAAGGCCTCCTCCTGCACCACGATCTTCGGGATCATGTTGCCCCCCGGCCCGATGCCGCCGCCGAAGGAGAAACGCCGCTCGTACACAACCACCTTATGTCCCCTCTCGGCAAGGTAACGCGCGGCGGTCAACCCAGCAGGCCCCGCGCCGACGATGACAACATCGACGTCGCTGTATTCGTACAGATCCTCCATCCCGTGTTTAATTATTGCCCTTCCGATCTTCAGCTCCATAAGTACTAAATGATATAACTATAAATGTCTTATCCAAAGGGATTTAACTAGGCGTCTTTAGTGATGACAGCGTCCTTGGGGGCTATATGCCCGGAGGACCGGCCCCTGACACTGCCCTCCAGAACTCCAGCTCGTAGCGTTGTATAGCCCTCGCCACGAAGCGGTACCTGCCCCAGTCTAGGTAGCGCTCTGCGATAGGCTCCGCCAGCGCCTCAAGCTCGTCGTACGGCCCGGCGAACATTTCCATATAGCCCCCACAGGGGGTCGGCCCACCTCCTCAACGTCTCCGAGGCCATAAACAACTGACGTTGAGCATATAGTAAAGCTATTTGGAAAATTTATTTATGTGAAAAAGATTAGAATCTTATGGATAGATGGAGGGTGGTTCACTGGGTTCTCTTCGCCGTTGTGGTAGCCAGCTTCTTCCTCGACGGCGTGCTTTTCAGCCTGGTCCCAACAACGATATTCCTCCTCCCAGACCTGGCCCAAAACGCAACTGTCATCTTCGCCGTGAACTCAATAGCGTTTATGCTTGGCGCGGCGGCGCTGGGCCGGCTGGGGGACGTCGTGGGGAGGAGGCTGGGCCTAATAACCTCCCTAGCCATATACACGGCAGGGGCCCTCTGGTTCGCCCTTGCATATTGGGCCGGCGCCCTAGACCTAGCCGTAGCCGTCCTCTCAACCTCGCTTATAAACTTCGGCGTCGGGGGCGAGGTGGGCCCTGCCTACGCCGCATTGGCGGAGTTCTCTCCGCCGCGCCGCAGAGGCGCCGCCCTCATGCTCGCCGCAAACTTCTGGAACATCGGCGCCGCCGTGATCGCCGCCCTCGCCCTTCAATACGCCGAGCTGGCCGCCGACCCCCGCACCGCCGTGTTCTACACCTTCCTCACCGCGGTGGCCCTAGCCGCCTTGGTCCTCGTCGCCAGGCTCCACATCCCCGAGTCCCCCAGGTGGCTGGCGGCCCGGGGCAGAGAGGCCGAGGCCAAGGCGCTGGTGGAGAAATACGGCGTGGACCATCCGCCGAGGGAGGAGCGGAGGCCGTTGAGCGGCTACTGGGGCCGCGTCGCAGTATTCGCCGCAGCCTTCACCGCCCAGCTCCTCACCTACAACATAGCCGCCTACTACCTCCCCTACGCCCCGGGCTTCGCCTACGGCGCCGAGCTGGCCCCCCTCAACGTCGCCGCCGCGAACGCAGGAGCGGCGGTGGGCGCCTTTTTGTTGCTACCCATCATAGACCGCTCTAGGCGTCTAGCCTTTCTCTCCGCCTTCGTGGGCGGCCTAGCCACGGCGGTTGCCCTGGCCGCGGTCCACGGAGCGGCCGCCCAGCTGTACCTCGCGGTGCTGTTTCTAAACTTGGTGTTCTCCGAGTGGGCCTGGGCCGCCGTCAGCGTACTGGAGGCTGAGCTCTTCCCCACGGCGGTGCGCTCAACGGCAGTGGGCATAGTCACGGCGTCTGCCTGGCTCATAAACGCGGCGGCGGTCTTCACAGAGGGGGTCCTCGGGGCCGGGCCCTTCTTCGCGCTACTCACAGCCCTGTGGGCCCTAGGAGCGGCCGTGGCCGCCCTCTGGTACGCCAAAGGCGTAGAAAGCGCAGGGAGGCGGCTAGAGGAGCTGGTGTAGTTACAAATAAAGTCTAGCCCTTTAGGGCGGGGAGGAGGTCAGTCTATGACTGCCCCGTATACCGCCTCTATGCCGAGCTCCTGGGCTCGTTGTAGCGCCTCCTTGTCTATATTAACGGCGACGATGATGAGCTTGGCGGCTTTCCTCCCCAGTATCTTCTCCACTATACCAGCCTTTTCGTAGAACCACTCCACGTCGTCGAGTTCGGCGTGGGACTTCACCTCCACCAGGTACATCCCCCCGTCGTGTATGTACACGTCCACCTCAATCCTGGCGCCCCTCCTGTAGAACCTCCCGTCTACGTCCGTGTAAACAAACTTCTCCACCCTCCCGGGCTCCACCCCCCTCTCCTCCAGCGCGTGGCGGTAAAGCTCCAGAACAGTCCTCTCAAGGTCCCTGCCCCACCTCCTCCCCAGGGAGCCCACAGCCACCTTGAGCTCGCCCACAGCCCTAGCCAGCTCCTCCAGCCTTTTCTCATGCCTCTCCAGCAGTTTAGAATGTTCTTCCAATAGTTTGGAATGCTGTTGTAATAAACTGGTGTGTTGTTGTAATATGTTGGTGTGCTCCTCAAGGGTTTTGAACGTCTTTTCGAAGCCCTCCTTCATGTAGCTGGCGAGGAGCTTCAGGGCCTCGGCCACCTCTTTCATCTCCTCAGACCTCGCCCTCAGTACGGCTCTGGTCACCACCTCCTCAAGCCTCTGCCAATCTAGCTCCATGCTCACGACTCCACGGCGCGGGCTACTTATATGCTTTTCGTTACCGTCTCCTGAGGCGCGACAGGAGGAGCCCGCAGACGAGGAGCGTGGGCGGAAGCGCAGCGGCCCCAAGGAAGACGGCAAGCTTGTCGAACTGACCAGCGGAGGCTAGGCGCTATGTCTCTAGGAGGACAGGCGCCGTGGGGAGCGCCGCGATTAAAAGCGCCCACGGGGAACCTCAGCAGTTTCCTGGAGAAGACGTACCAAGCAACAACCAAGAGGGCTACGGAGGCCAAAGCCGAGAAGAGCTGGGCCGCGGCGAGGCTCGCCACGCCCACACTTGCGGGCCCCCAGAGAGGGATGTAGAAGTCTCTGGTGTAGACGGTGATGGGTCCTCCGTACTGCACGACCTCCTCG
>WYEI01000270.1 GCA_009903905.1 Pyrobaculum sp.
GCCGCGATTGTGGCTTGCCAGAGGGCGCCCCAGCCGACTGGCGGGAGGTCTAGCTTGATGAGCGAGGAGTCGCCGATGAGGTATACGCGCTCTATGTCGGTCTCGAAGGTGGTTGGCGCAACCTCCAGATTCGCCACCAGCGGATGTGTCTTGGCGGCGGGGACGGACACGTGGAGCTCTCCCTGCCGCCACTCGGGCGGGTCGCTGGACACCTCGACGCCTATTTCCCGTGCCTTTGATGTCCAGGCGTCGAGCAGAAAGTCGTAGTCGGGCGAGGCGTATACGACGTGGACGGAAACCTCCTTCTCTGGGAACTTAGTCTTGATGGCGTATGCCAGCTCCTGGAAGCCTATGACTGGGGTGAAGGTGTTGACGATGAACCTGACGGCCTTCGCCGAGGCGGCCTTGTTGTACAGCTCCCGTGCGCCGTTTAGCGTCCAGTAGTTCACAGAGCCTATCCTAGCCGCGCCTGGCGCAAGCACTAGATAGTCGCCGCAGACCGGCCCCTCCCGCGCCCCGCGTATACACGGCCTGTCTTTTTCCTGGGAGAGGGCGGCGGCGCCGAATTTAAGATGTCTAACCCGACGGAGGGCGGCCAGCGGGAAGACGAGTTCTTGAAAATCCACCAGCCCCCCAAAGGCCATGGGGACGCCCACCACAAAGAAGTGGTGATCTTCAGGCTCTACAAGCACCACCTCCACGTCCTTAACAAGTTCAAGAAGTCTACTGGTGAAGTACACGCCAGCGATCCCCCCGCCGACGACCACGACACGCGCCACGTTAAGCGTCGATCGCAATATTTTAAGCCTTGCTGTGTTGAGCCTATGCCCCAACGGCCTGTCAGCGGGCGCCGCCTGGCGCCGTTTCCGCAACTAATCTTTTTGTAGAGCCCGTAGCTGTCATGAGGCTTATACTGGCCCAGACGCCTAGGTTCAACAGCTACGTAGAGGGGGTTAAGTGGCTTCTTGGGAAGTTGCCGCGTGGCGACGTGCTGGTCCTGCCTGAGTACTGGACTGGCACCGCGCCCATGGACGGCGAGGAGTTCCGGAGGTACGTAGAGGCGATGGCGGAGGTGGCAACAGCGTTTGGCGGCGTCGTGGTGGGAGGCGCCGTAGCTGTTGAAAGAGACGGCGCGGTGAAGAACGTCTGTCCCGTGGTGGGGCGGGAGGGGCTTCTGACGTGGGGGGAGAAGATTTTCCCGTCGGCCGCCACGGGGGAGAGGGGTTGGGTGTCGCGTGGCTCGCGGCTGGCGCTGTTTGGGGCGGCTGGTTGGTCCGTGGGGTGTCTGGTCTGTGTGGACTTGTTGTATCCGGAGTTGGCGAGGCGGCTGGCGCTGTCGGGGGCTGAGGTGATTGTGAACCCGGCCAGCGTCTCCGCCGACAGGAGGGGGCTGTGGGCTTCTCTCGGCGTTGTTAGGGCTTTTGAGAATTCTGTCTACGTCGCCGCGGCGTTGGGCACGGGCTACGGCTACGTCGACGGCCGGAGGGCGGAGGGCGGGTCTTACATGGCGACGCCCAACGGCTTGCTTACGGAGTTCGGGTCTGAGCCGGGCATGTACGCGGCGGATCTCGACAGAGAGGAGGTCGCCTACGCGCGGAGGCGGCGTCGGTACCTAGAAGACGCCGCGTCTATGCCGGAGGTCCACTTAAATACATACGGCATTTGAGGGCCATGTCGTGTCCCGTCTGCCTAAGGCCGATCGGCGTGGTGGAGGTGGGGCTACCCCGGTCTGACAAGGTTGATAGGTTCAGCTTTGTCTCAGTGGTAAGGATCTTCGACGAATACGCAGAGGGGCTGAGGGGGCTGGAGGAGTACAGCCACGCCATCGTCCTGTGGCACTTCCACGAGGCGAAGACGCCTAGGCTGACCCTCAAGCCGTGGGGGAGGGAGGACCTCCCGGAGGTGGGCATCTTCGCCACGCGGTTCCCCAGCAGGCCCAACCCCCTGGCCCTCACCATCGTAAAGATAGTAGAGGTGGACCCACCCCGCCTAAGGGTGATGGGGCTAGACGCGTGGAGCGGAAGCCCCGTGCTGGACATCAAGCCCTACGACCACCTAGACGTCGTCAACGAGTTCAGAACCCCCGATTGGTTCGAGGAGTTTTTCAAAGAGACACGCGGCGGGCTACCCCACTGGCTAGGCCCACGCCGCTGACCACGGCGGCCGCACACACAGCCCCCTTCTCTCCTGGGAGACACCGCTCATCATTTTAAACGGCCCACCCCCGCATGGACTTGCGTCGTTGAGGCGCCAACGCCTTCATCATGTTTTTCACTTGAGAAATAAAAACAAAGCGTCTCTCCACCTCACGCCTCTGTTTTCCGTCTGCATAAGGGACCCCTCTCCTTCTCTAGCCGATATGCGGAACTGCAGAACCGACGACAACAGGTATCGGCCAGCGTCCAGTCGCGCCGACGACAACCAGAAGAGTCTATCGATAGCCCGGCCGGGATTCGAACCCGGGCCACGGGGTCCTTGAACAGTGTAAGGCATGGTGGTAGCCGCCGGGGACGGTCAGAGGCTGCATGTAGCCCTCCGGCTTCGTCTTGTTGGGTCTCACCATCAATAGGCGAGAGTTGACGGCGCCGCAAAAAACGATGAACTGTTGCAGGCGGTTTTTGTGCGTGAGGAGATAAAGGGTTCAGTTTTCCGAGGCGCGGCCTCTGTGGCGGCGGCGTCGGCCGCGGCCTGCCGCATTGCGTCGGCGGCGTATAGCCCTCGTCCGCACAGAATTCTATCCCCGCCGAGACCGGCGCGGGGCGCAGGCGTCAGATGTGTGGAACCGAATAACCCCGTTGGGAAAGGGGGAATTATAGACACGCCACCTCGATGTACTTAAACACCTAAACCGCGTTTTGACGTCGTCTGCGATTTTTTGGCACGAAGCATTATCGACTTCAAACAATGCGCCTTCCAGATCCATCCGGCGTAAGTCCATACACCGCCGAGACGTAACTCGCCATCATCTTCATTATGCGGTGCGTCATCGGGTCTTCCCTAACAGGTACTCGTTCACAGGTACAATTATGCCTGTGAGCTTGCACCTGTCAGTCTTTACCTGTTGAGAGAAAGTTTATATAGTTAACCTAAGAGAGGAGCCATGGGGTCGATTATGGCTCAACATGCGCCGCGGCGTTTACCACGTCACGGATAACGAAATTAAACAACGTCTAGAGCTCGCGCTGAGGCCCGCCGAGCCGCCGACGCTGGAGGAGGTGCTTGAACAGGTCTCCACCCGCGGCGTCCTCCGGGGGCCGGTGGATTGGGTATTTCCGGGATGGATTACCTATGTCGAATACGCGGCACAGAGGATCGCCGAGACGTTTCAGCTCTCGGAAGAGGAGAAGAAGCAATTGTTCCACTTCAGAGACGCGTTGAAACGGCTACTGATGGAGGCGTGGGCGCAGGCGAAAGAGAAGCTGACGGCGCTGTACAAAGCCGTCGCCGAGGGCACGTACAAGGTGGAGGGGAAGAGGCTGTATGCGCCAAACGATTGGATGTATGTGGGAAAGACATTCTATATTCATATCAACGGCATAAGCACCTCGACGCGTTTTCCCGACGTGCTGAAGCTTCCAGAGGAAAAGATTGAACTTCTTCAGATAGGATGGCGTGCGAGTGACGAAACCGAAGCCAAGATGCGACCATCCATGTCTACGTCACAGCCTTGGCAGGTATTTGCATGGGCAGTAGTGAGGAATGGAGCACTTTATATACGCGTCGATACAGTCAATTTGACGCGCGAGGGCGTAAGCGTGGTAATACGCATGATTGCAAGAAGCTGGAGACAGAGGTGGAGTAAGGACGAAGCAATCACTCTTGTCATAAACCATTTTAAACATGGGGAATGGACGCCTCTATTCACTATGTGGCTAGGCGACGGAGAAGCAAATAACAATGCCACGTTGCGAGGTAAATACGTTGTAATAGCTTCGAAAGAGCCAAAAAAGATCGGTAAACCAATTGGACGTTATGAAGCTGTTATCGCTAGCGGTACAGAGGCGTTTGCAAAGCTCAGAGATGCTGCAGGCGTATACGGCACATTGCTTGATGCGTTGAAATCGCACAAGTGGAACTACATAAAGATGTTGGCAGACAATCCAAATAAAAAAACGCGGAACAACGGCACAAAGGCGGAACCAGATATTAAACCGGTCTCCATTGAAAAGATAGACGAAAAGATGAGACAGCACAAAACCACCACGAAGCCAGAACCGAAAAAACTTACTACGCCGCATAGGAAGCCTGGCATCGTGGCTGTGGCTGGGCTTATAATGCATCTACGCCTAGTCAGCGGTAGAGGCGGCTCACTCCTTGCCGAGTACTACACCAAGGATATTAAGAAGGCGCTGGAAGCCATCGATAAGCTCAAGGCGGCCGGGTTTAGGCCGAACATAATAAAGTCTAGCGCTGGCTACGTGGTGTACATAGCCACCACGGACCTTCTAAAGCTTGCAGAAGAAGACGACGCCGTCAGAAGAGCCATAGCGCTGTACCTCACCGAAAAGGCCAAAAACGGCACACCGAGGCAAAGGGAGATCGCCGAAAAAATCTTGAAAAGACACCCCCTTTTTCACCGATCTATCTGTGCCGAAGATCAACGTTGAGCGAAAGATGAAGAAATGGTAGCCCGGCCGGGATTCGAACCCGGGCCACGGGGTCTCCCCCAGGGAGATCCCCTCCCGGGCCAGAGATACGGGTCCCAACGGACTCCCCGCATCCCAAGCCGGGTTTTCCTTTGGCCGCTAGACGACCGGGCTCGTACCTGTTTTATTGAGCTGGTTTTAAACTTTTC
>WYEI01000217.1 GCA_009903905.1 Pyrobaculum sp.
GACTGGGACATGGGGACCTCGGACCACGGCACGATATACTACGAGTTGATTGTTGGGGGAGACGCCGTGAGGGTTGACCTGTTGGAGAACATCCTCGACATCTACATCCCCCTTGACTTTTTCTCAGGCCTCAGGGAGGTTGATCTAGGCGGCGTGAAGACGAGGGCCGTGGGTCTTGAGGAGCTTCTGGTGCTTAAGGCAAAGATAGCGACGAAGGAAGCCGAGGAGTTCATAAACGAAGTCGCCAGGCTCGTGCTTGAGCACGACATAAGACTTGACTACAACAAGATCAAGAAGTACGCGTCTCTGTATCCAGAGGATGCGGAGGGTATTTTAAAGCGCTTAAGGAGAAACGGCATCTACGTGGAATAATATTTATAGGCAGGGCAAACTCCGCCCATGCGCGTTTTGTACATACACGCCGAGCGCTTCAGCTGGGAAGTGAAAGACCCGGCGCTTGATATCAAAGACGAGCCGACTCCGGGCCGCGCCGAGAACGCCTTGGTGGTTTTCGTCACTGTCGAGAGGGGCGACGCGGCAGATGAGGATTTCTTGCGCCAGGTGGCGCGCGACGTCGTAGACGTCGCCAGGAGGGTCAAGGCGTCTTCCATAGTCATATATCCCTACGCCCACCTTTCTAACGAGCTCGCCAGGCCCTACACGGCGAGGGAGGTGGTGAACCGGCTATACGAGGTCGTGAGGTCCGAGTTCGGCGGCGATGTCCACAAGGCGCCTTTTGGGTATTACAAGGCGTTTGAGCTCAGGTGTCTGGGGCACCCCCTCTCGGAGCTCAGCAGGACCTTCAAGCCGGAGCAGGCGAGGCAGGAAAGGAGGGGGGAGGAGAGGCGTGACTTCTACGTGGTGCTCACGCCTGCGGGCGAGGAGTACGACCCGGCCAAGTTCGACTACGGCGGCTACGAGGATCTGCGGATCTTGGTGGAGAAGGAGGTGTTTAAGAAGGAGCTGGGCGGAGGGGCCGAGCCTAGGTATTTGGAATACCTCAGGAAGTTCGGCTTCGAGTGGGAGCCCATGTCGGATGTGGGCCATATGCGCTACGCGCCTGAGGCCACGGTGATGATGGAGCTTGTGGAGGACTACGCGTACATGGCCGCCAAGTCCCTCGGAATACCTGTGTTCAAGATCAGGGGGACTAACATGTTTAAACTCGCCGAATCCGCCATCGAGACGCACGCAAAGCTGTTCGGCGAGAGGCTTTACGTGGTTGAGTCAGATACTGACCTGATACTCCGCTACGCGGCCTGCTTCCAACAGTTCGCGATGGCTAAGGACTGGGTGGTAAGCTACCGACACCTGCCCTTCGGCATGTTGGAGATAGCGGACTCTTACCGGCACGAACAGCCGGGCGAGACGGTGCTCCTCTTCAGGCTCCGGAGGTTCTACATGCCGGATCTCCACATATTCACGAGGGATCTCCCGGAGGCCGTCAACGTGACTTATAAGCTCCACGAAGTCATCTTCAGAGAAATAGGGAAGCTCGGCAGGACCTACGTTTCGCTGTATAACGTCACCGAGGACTTCTACAAGAGCCATAGGCAGTACCTGGTGGAGCTCGCCAGGAGGGAGGGCAAGCCCATATTGGTGAGGGTTCTGCCAGGGCAGAAGTACTACTGGGTGCTCAACGTGGAGTTACACATAATCGATGAGTTGGGGAGGCCCAGGGAGGTGGCCACGTTCCAGATAGATGTGGGCAACGCCCAGCGCTTCGGCATAAAGTACGTAGACGAGAACAACCAGACTAGGTACCCCGTCA
This sequence comes from Pyrobaculum sp., assembly GCA_009903905.1. The sequence continues at coordinate 1,772 of WYEI01000217.1, forward strand.
TCATACACACGGCCATTTTAGGTAGCGTCGAGAGATACCTATACGCCGTATTCGATACGATGGCCAAAGCGGAGAAGGAGGGCAAGACTCCGCGGCTCCCCACCTGGCTCTCGCCGGTGCAGGTACGCATAATACCCATCACCAAGGACAACTTGAAATACGCTGTTGAGGTCGCCGACAAGCTAGAGGCGGAGGGCATCCGCGTGGATATAGACGACAGAGACGAGACCCTATCTAAGAGAGTTAGGGAGGCTGAAACCGCCTGGGTGCCGTATATATGCGTCGTGGGCGCCAAAGAGGCGGGCGAGGGCACGCTGTCGGTCAGAGAACGGGGAGGCGGTCAATACAAGATGACCCCAGCGGAGCTCGTTAAGAAGATTAAGGAAGAGGTGAGGGGATACCCCTCTAGGCCGCTCTACCTGCCGCGTTTCCTCAGCCAGCGCCCCTCGCGGTACTAGCCGATATATTTTTTCAGCCGATAAGTTTATATAGGGTTATCTACGGCGCGCACGAAATGCAAGCAACAACCCAGCTCAAAACCCCCGTGGTCGGCAAACACGTCTACGGCGAATTATACGGGGTGGACGAATCGCTCCTCCGAGACGAAGAAAGACTGAGGAAGATCGTGATTGAGGCTGCGCATATAGCAAATATGCACCTGGTGGAGGTAAACTCCTGGAGGTTCAAGGGGGGCGACAAGGAGGGCGTGTCGGTCATCGCGTTGGTGCTGGAGAGCCACATAGCCATCCACACGTGGCCCACGTATAACTATGCGACGGTGGACGTGTATACATGCGGCGAACATTCCGACCCCGTATCTGCCTTCCGGTACATAGTGTCGCAACTAGCCCCAAAGAGGTTCACGGCTAACTACTCGGACCGCTCATATAGATAACCCCTTTCCTTTTTCTCTTAATGTCAAATATCTTGCTGATACTCCTCTGGCTCAGCCAAGACAGAATAGACAGAACTATCCTCAACAAAGTTGCCTTTGTGGGCACTGTGTACTCCGCCGACTCGGTTAACTTCGTGGTGAAGGCGCTCTACGAGACCCACAACCACGTCGACACGGTAGTTGTATACGGCCCCGACCTAAACGGCGCAGGCGAGCTGATAGTGGAGGCTCTGCGGGGTGTATGTAACGACGCCTTGCGGATACCCTGTGAATATGTAAAGACGCTCAACGTAGATTTGGTCGACCTCAGGTGGCGGGGGGAGGAGGAGCTTAGAAAAGCCGTAGAGATACGTTATAGGCCGGCCAGAGAGGCGGTGCGGCCCTGGCGGGAAGTGGCGCTGGAGAAACCCAACAAGAGGCTACCTTACGGAGGACTCCACATCCTCTACGACACAGACCTGGAAGCCCTCAGGGCCAAGGCTGTGGACTATATACTGACCTACGGCGTGGAGAGCCGCGACGTCGTCTACAGCTACCTAGCCCTACAGCGAGACCCCGGAGGCGAGTACTTAACGACGCCTTGCGACGTGATAGAGGAGTGGCCCTGCGGTCTCGATAGGGGAGGCATCTTGATAGCCACGCCAGCTTTTATCCAGAAGAAACAACTTGAGACAGCGGCATCCGCCGTTAGGCCAGAGGTCTATAACCGCGACGTGTACGACCCGCACGGCAACTTCGTACTTGCCGATATGCTGTACCACTACGGCCCCCGCGGCGTCTTGCTACGGCAGATAGAACTAGACGAGGTAAACGTGAGGAGGGAGGCGCAGAAGCTCCTGCCTGACCACGCCTTCTACGTCGGGCGGGAATACGCAGCCTACAAGCTGTTGAAGGATAAGTACGTGCAGGATAGATGGAAACAGTAGCGGCCTGTTGAAACAGTTGTAGAGGCGTGGAGGCAGACAAAAAGAAAAGCCGACACCCTATACAAGGCAGTTGTTGAGGACACGTGCAAGACAAGGAGCCCTACGCGCCGGACGGTACGTGGATACACATAGAAGAGGGGCATGCTCCATATATCCCAACCCACGGCGTAAACGCCGAGGCGTATTTCCCAGACGTGTTGAGACTACCGCGGGGAGGGCTCGAACTAGGGTGGAGGACGAGCGATGAAGGTACAGACGGCCGGCCCGCTACCACACAACCTTGCCAGGTATTTGCCTGCGAGATGTGAAGCATGTTGAACCACAGTCCAGTCAAGCATGGTAACCGGAAAAGCTGTTGGCGCCGGGGGTGGGATGTATCCGGCGGTTCTCCCGCCGTTGAACCCACGCCCCCTGGTCGGGGACGGGATCTCAACTCGGGGGCTTGCCTGTCCCGCGCCTTGGGCCGCTCGGCCACCCCGGCTGAGGTGCTGTGAATCTATGGTTATAAATTTTTGGGTTTATACTGCGAGACTTGGGCTAAGACTTCGCATATATCTTTCTTGATACATCTTATCTCTACCTCTTCGTTGGGTGTGGATAATACCAAGTCTGCGTCTGGCGGGGGGTCTGGGCCTATGTGTATTTTGTAGCCCACCTTCCTGTCGCGCAGGCCCTCTAATACTACGTAGTCCGCGTCTATGTCGCCGCATGAGACGGCGCGGGTGTAAAGCACGTAGATCTCTCCGTTGTAGAACAAGACCCTGTCTGCGCCGGCCTCCCTGAGGCGGCGTGTGTCTTTGGTAGGCGGCTCAGGGTCGTGGTGGCTAACCTTAATCGCAACGACCGTGTAGCCCCCCTCCTTAAGGCGGCGAATAACTCTCTCAGCCAGCGCCGTCTTGCCCACGTCTTTCCCGCCTGTGATCTGCACCACGCAGGTCATGTCAGTAGCTTCACCAGGTTCTGCAACTCCTCTAGTGCCTTCCTAAAGTTTTCACGGGCCGCTTCAGACGCCGCATAGAGCTTCTTGCCCTCCTCCTCCACCTCGACCAGAACCCCGTCTGCCACCATCCTTTTCAGCAACACGTACCCGTAGACCGTGCTTATGTTGAATCCGTACTTCCTGATTTCTTGGATTATGGCGTAGCCGTGTAGGGGGCCCCGCCTGTTGAGTATGCTCACCACGTACAGCCAGAGGTTTCC
>WYEI01000143.1 GCA_009903905.1 Pyrobaculum sp.
GCGATGCTACACCCGATGGACAACAGAAGCGACGCCACGTCGGCCTCGTAGGCGCCCACGTGCGATGTACATATCACGCCGAGGGAGGACCTATAAGCCTCTAGCCTCTTCATCCCTTTCAACAACGCCACGACTCTCTGCGGCTCTTCCGCTTTCTCCTCTTCTCTTATTAAATCGCCGAGAGTGCCTCCGGTCTTTTCAAGCAACTTCGCCAACAGCTTGAGGGTCTCTGCGTCGGCTCTCTTCAGCCTCACAGTGTCGGCATATATGCCCAGCACCGCCAATTTGGCCACCTCAGGCGTCAATTCCACGCCTGCCTCTTCAGCGAGTTTTAAGGCGATCTCTGTACAGCTGGGCCTCTGCACCACAATGCCGGGTATGTCGTCGCCGACGTGATGATGATCTATTTTGAAATATCTCCCTCGCAACGGAGGTACTTGGCTCAACGACGCGACGTCAACCAACACGTACAAGTCAACGTCGTTTGGCAACTCCCTAGTGCAACCCTCAAGCTGAGACCCCTCTGGACATACAACCGCCGCCACCGTGACTCCTAGCCTCTCCAGCACCAGTTGTAACACCTTTGCGCACGCCAACGCGTCTGCGTCGGCCCGTCTATGCGTCACTACGGCGGCCCTCCTGGCACCGCCAAGCAACTCAATCACTTGGCGAAGCATCTGGCGATCTCGCTACGCTCTATCGGCCAACCTCTCTCGCGTATCACGTCGGCTATGCACACGCCCAGCTCCGCAGCCTCGTCGGCAACCTTCTGTAGATAGGAATCGTCGACCAAGACGCCCGCCTCTATATCCACATCTACCTCCACCCCCTCCTCTGAAAAAGAGACAGAGACTGTGACGTGTTTCGCGGCGTCGCCCAGCTTTTTCTCCACGTACCTAGCCACCTCGGAAGAAATAAACTCAACCCTCTCCACCTCGCTCCACTATCCTCCGCCCTTGGCGGCTTCGGGGGAGCCGCCCCTCAACTTGGCCAGCTCCTTGTTGATCTCCTCTCTCAGCTTCTCGATCTGCTCCCTCAGCATGGACTCTTGCTTAGTCAAGGTCTTCACGTGTAGCTCCAGCAACTCCTTCCTGTCTTTCAGCTCCTGAAGCGCCGCGTCTCTGGTCTGCGGAACCAGGAAGTTCCCAACGCTTTTATATATCCTAGCCTCCTGCGGAAGCTTCTCGATTTCTGAAAGGGCTTTCTCAACCTCCTTCAGCTCAGCCTCGTACTGTTGCTTCCTCAACAACACGCTCTGTAGCTGGGCTTGTGCTTGGTTAAAGCGGTTTGCGAGGTCTTGGAGAGAGGGCGGGATCTGCGCCATCGGCTAAGTACTGTACCTCCTATATAAACATTTTAGAGCAATGCCACATGCTCGACGAGGTATAGGGCGCGGAAAATTGTATGTAGTAACGACCTAAGGCTCGAGGCGTCGGCGGCTTCGGCTACTATCTTCTCATCTTCAACATACACGCGGCCCCGGCCAAAGCGTACTTCCCGCTCTAATATCTTGAAGACTTGAATTGCAAGATCGTTCTCTCCTATGCTCACCTCTAATCTATACATCTGTATATTACCTTCTTTATTTTAAGCGAAGAGGCCCTTGGCCCTAGATCGGGACCTAAAAACTCCACAACGTAGCCCTCCCCCTTCTTGATCAGAACCACTGTGTCAAAACGTCCCTTGACGGCGTCTAGGTCGTAGAGGAGGGGGTATTGAAAAACTTCGGCAAATATGTCGCCGAGCTCGCCTCTGGTCAAGTCCACAATTACGGCGCTCCTAGCCGGAGGTCTCCTCGCCACAAAAACAGGGAAGTCCCTCCTCGTCCTCACGCCAGATATCAACAACATATACGGCTTCCACGCCCCGAGACCTACGTCGTAGAACAGCAGAGCAGACGGCATCCCGCGTCTGTCCCATACAAACGCGATGTACCGAGCCCCGCAAGACACAGCCTCCTCCAGCAAAGCTGTAAACGACTTCTTACCCCTAACAACTTTCGCGGTGCCCGGAAGCGAGTTCACGAAGTCATTAACCAGCTCAAGAGTTATCTTGGAGGGGCCCCTAGAGGTGGTGATCGCCACGCGGCAGGCCATAGAACCACTGCAGCAACGAGGCGCTGATATTCTGCTTAATATGCTGAGGCGGTTACCTGCTCTCCTCCCTCCAACGCGCCTTCTGGGCCTCTACCTCCTTCAGCTCCTCAGGCGCCAAAGCCTTACCCATTATAGTCTGGGGCGTCCACGCGCCGCCTGCAAAGACAAAACCGCACTTAGGGCATCTCCAAATCCCGAAGGCAAGCCTCTCCAACCTCACCAAAGACCTGCAACTGGGACACCTATGTTTACCCCTTTGCTTAACCTCTATAGCCGTCACCTTGCGGCGTAGCCCCATGCCGTATCTAGCTCCGTATCTGCCCGCCGGCCCCGCAATTTTTGTATGGCTGAAAGGCATAAGCACCCCTTGATCTAAGGCCTTAAAAACTTTATCCCAAAACGTCTTTCAAAGCCGACGCGAATCTCTCTCTGCCTCTCCAGGCCAAGTCCAGCGCGGTTTCCAGCTCAGCTTGGGTGAAGTGGCCGGCCGACTTCTGCAGAGCCACGATTCTGTCCTCGGAGAATGTGAAGGTGATGCGGCCGTCTAGGCTGAGCTCCTCCTCAAACGTCGGGTCTAGGAGCAACACACTTCCTATCTTGCCGACTGAGACGGCGACCGGGACCTTGGCGACTTCCACCTGCAGAGGCGACTTGTTGTTGCGGCCAAGCTTAATCCCCGTCTCGTCTTTAACGACGGCTGGCAGTTGCGTGTTTCTCAAAGCGGCGACGGCGGCGAGGTTCGCCGCATCTACCAAATTGCCGTCGTCGTTGATCACGTATAGATCAACCCACAACACGTAGGCCTTGCCGCCCTCCACCGCCAGTTTTTTGAAATCCACATACCCGCAGTGTCTAATTCCGCGGTCTACCACTCTCGCAAGCTCTATAGCTGATTCATCCGGAGGCCCCACCTCGGTGTAAGGCGAGGCGTGGGGCAGGACCTCCGCGCTCACCACCAACACGCCCTCGTCGGGGGCGTCGGGAAACGGCTGGCCCAGCCCCACCTTGACGCCGGCAACAACATGTGTCCTCCCAAGCCTCACCTCCGCGGAGCCGTCTGCCGTCTTCACAACGCCGACTTTTACCTCCACGTCTCTAACCTGCTCCGGCCCCCTCCCGTCCACCCTGTACCTCGTAGAGAGTAGCCTCTTGATCTGCTCCCGGCGCAGATAGCTGATGAAACGCTTCCCGTATGGCGAAATCGACGCCATGTTACCTCCCGTATATCTCCTCAGCTATTGACATGTATCTATTTTTCAAGGCGTCGCGCGCCTTCTGGTAGACATACTCAGCGCCCTTCACCGCCAAGCCTATGGCCTCTAGGAATTTATCTCTTGTCCAGGCGCCGTCTAGTTGAAGCAGAGTAAACCGCTTAAGATTCGGCATATAGCCAACGGGGAGGTCGCCCTCGCCGTATTGATCCTCTAGGCCGTTTAAGTCCAGCACTACTGTGTTATCCACGAGACCTACGGAGACCCCTATTACTAGGTCTCGCATATATATGCCGGCGTCGGCCAAAGCCAGCGAGGCGGCTGTAAGCGAGGCCACGCGTGTCGAGCCGTCTGCTTGCAGGATCTCTATAAACACGTCGATTCTGGACCTGGGGTACTGCTCAAGCACGACCGCAGGTTCCAAAGCTTCTCTCAACACCTTACTAATCTCAATCTCGCGCCTGGAGGGCGTCGGGCTTTTACGCTCGTCCTTGGTGCTAAAAGGTGCCATGTGGTAGCGGACCCGCATAATCCCGCGGTCGGGCAGGGCGAGGTGGCGCGGGTGGGCCTCCCTAGGCCCATACACCGCCGCGACGGCCGTTGTCAGCCCGTAGGAAACCACGGCGGACCCGTCTGCGTTGCTCACAACCCCCACCGCCATGTTAACCTCGCGCATCTGGTCAGGCGCTCTGCCGTCGGCCCTCAAGCCGTTTTGAAGCAGAGGCACAGGAGATTTCTTCATACAGCCGCCTGTTGTTTCGTTTTCTTATAGTTTTCTATCTCCGCTTTTATCCTGTCTGTGAGGCCCATGACGTGGCTCTCCGTCTCAATCTTCTTTATGAGCGAGGCTAGGAACACCTCGTCACGCGGGTCTTTACACCTAGCCCAGACCCGCCCGTTTTGGCCAACCACGATGTCGCATCCCAGCTCCATCAACGTGTTTAGCATGGTCCCCTTCTTCCCTATCACCCGCGGCACCTTTACGGGGGCTATCTCAGCAACCGTGCCGCTCTCCACCTTCCCAACCCTCTCCTCCTTGAGGGTCAGTATGATGGGGTACTCGTCCGTCAGATCTACGTCTTTCACCTTAGCCACAACGACATCGCCTATGTTGAGAAACGTGGTCAGGGGCGTGGTTTCCAGATCCACGTGTTTGTGCAAGGCCTCGCCCACGGGTAGATACGCAGGCATAAACGACCTGACGTCTACCTCCCACCCAGTTGCCAAGACGTCTGTGACGTAGCCCACGACGAGGTCCCCCCTCTTCGGCCTGTACACGCCCTCCAGCGGCACTATAACCACGCCGTCGTCTCTAAACTCCACGAGGCCCACAACCAAGCTTCTGTATTTCCCGTTGTCGAGATACACCGGCCCCTCAACTCTGCTGTCGGCTGTGGCCACTGCGTCGCCTGGGAATATCAGCTGACGAGGTGTGACGAAGTACATCA
>WYEI01000307.1 GCA_009903905.1 Pyrobaculum sp.
TTCGCCTTGGTGACGAACCACAGATTGTAGGGCTTGTAGTCCCGCTGGAAGTTGTGGCTCACGTAGGGGTCTTTGTTCACCTCGGCGGCGACCTCCTCTATGATGTCCTCCGGCACCGCCACCCCCACCAGAGCCGCCTCGAGACCCCGAGACCGGTAGTTCAAAATAGCCCCAATCCTCTTCAAAACCCCCGCCTTAACCAGCCCCCTAAGCCTCTCGATAACCCACCCCTCGTCTACGCCCAGCCTCTCCCCAAGCTCCTTGTAGGGACGCTCCACAAGAGGGAAATTGTACTGAGCCTCCATCAAAAGATCCACATCCCGAGGGTCCATGACCCACATACGAATCTACATTAAAAACATGACTGCGGCATGGTCGTCAAAACGGCACCCCCTCCTTGAGTCACCGGGCGGCGTCTAGGCGTGGTAGGTGAGCGAACTTAGCCGTCGCAAATATCACCGAGGCGTTGGCGCCGTGTCTCCGCACGGCCTCCTCCACAGTGTCGTAGACGGGTACGCCGTGGACCGCCGTGCCGCCCTTGCCCGACGTCACGCCGGCCACCACCTTCGTCCCGTACTCAAGCATCCTCTGCAGATGGAAGCTACCCTCCCTGCCGGTGGCGCCTTGCACAACGACCTTTGTGTTTGGGCCTACCAGCACCGTCATAGCCTCGCCAACTCAACAGCTTTTTTATCTTCTGTGAAAACGACGTCGCCATCTTAAACCGCGTTAGACGTTGTCCTGTGTCCCTCGGCCAAGGCGCCCAGCGCAGGCGTCTACATAGCCGGGATCTATAGTTTTACGTACTCCTTCGCCGCTGTGGTGAACACCAATAGCCCCTTGGGGCGGTACACCTCCCTCATCTCCCCCTCATATACTTCGTATCTGTTGAAGACCAGCTCCAGCTTTGTCTCCTTCACGGCGCCGTCCCGCGCGCAGTACGCCCTCGGCGGGTTTAGGGAGAGGCAAGCCTCAGACCCGTCACTTGTAACCTACACCTCCACCGTATACGGGTGGAGGATGCTCATCGGCCTCTGCCTTATCACCTCCACAATCCACGGAAACCTCCGCAGGTCCTTGGCAAGTTCTTCAAAACGACGAAGAGCTTTTCAGCTCTCGGCCAGCGGCGGGGCTCGCCGGCACGTCCAGCAACTCCTCTACGGCGCCAGCAAGCCCGACGCAACGCTTGAAGCCTTCTTGATGCCCTCCGCCGTACACGACTCGTGCCGCCACCTCTCTTACGCACCTACGTCCCACCGCCGGGCCGCAACCAGCGCCGAAAGCCTCCCCGCCTCCACGCGCATCAGTCTCAGCCCCGGCGCGTCCCACAGCCGCGCTACCGGCCCCACGCCTGCCGAAGGCGAATTCGCGCCCCGCGTTGCTTCCCGGCAACAGCCTGCCGTTTCTATCCCCTTGAGCTCGGCCCCCGCCGCCTACAGCCATCACTACACACAACCTTCTCCTCAAAGTCCACCAGCCCTAGACCTCCTCGCCTTCTCCACGGCTCTACCTCGTCTCTTAAACACTCCGGCGCGGTGCCGGGGGGCGTTTGGCGGAGCCGTCTCTGCTGAACACGCTGGCGAAATATATATATATCCAAAAACACATGTATACATGTTCCCCAACCAAACCCCGCCGGCTCAGAACGTAAAAATCCGCCGGGTGCGTGGGCTTGCGGCTCTTGGAGTTGCCGTGGCGGTTGTGGTCTTGGTGTTGCTTCTGGCGGTTTCGCAGTCCGCCGCGGGGGCAGACGCCGGTCAGGCCTACCAATACGCTAGGTCTCACGTGACGCTTTACGGCTAGATGGCGGCGCTTTCTCACCACGACGTTTTGAAGACCATGGAGCCGCTGACGTGTTCAGACGGCGTCCAAAACTTCACATGTCTGCTCTCTAAGACCGACATAACGCCGGTTCTGGGGGAGCTGAAGAAGATAGGCGCGGCGCCTGAGGTCTCGCCGGCTGCGCGTCGCTGGGTTCTCGTGCTTGATTTCAACTTCACGGAGGGATCTTGGCGCTGGCGCAACGTCACAGTTGTAAGGGGCTGGGAGCTGAAGTGGAACAACGAAACGACGTATGTATTCCAGGCGCAGATCAAGAAGTCGCTAGGCGAAATGGTGAAAATAACACGGAGCTTTCAGAAGCCTTCTTCGTGCGGCGTGAGCTGAAAAACATAACCGCCGTGGCCATCTACGCCGATAAAATCGCCATAGGAACCTCCAACGGCACAACAACCGACGGCAAAGGCAAACCAGACCACAAAACCACAGAAAAAATCAAGAACCATGTAAGAAAGAAATACGGCGATATTACTGTCGAGGTTTACTACACACCTAGTTACACATCCACCACGGCTTATATAGTAGAGAAGGCTGGAGACTTCTACTTGGAAACATATTTTAGATCAAACGGACGATACAGTTACGGGGGAGCGCGTTCGTGCACTCTTGGCTATCTTGGCTATCTCTATGGTGATCCTAATCTACAAGTGATAATCACCGCATGGCACTGCTTCGGATTCGTAGGTACAGACAGAACATCACCCTTCATTGCAAACGTCACCTTTTACACGCCTAAGTGTGCACCTTGCAGAATTTCAAGCTTAAACGGGTTCTTCACGCCCGGCCCTTACGATTGGGTAGACATATTGTGGTGGTCAGTGTTGCGTGTGCATTCTGACTCTGCGCTTATAGGTGTAAGAGATCCTAACTTTTTCAGCAACGCTGGTCTGAAATATGGCTACGTGAGACGTGCAGACGGCTTCAACGACTTGCCAATAGTAGGAAAACTCAGTAAATACGACGTCAAAGAAGGAGATAGGTTATGGATAAGACTGGGGTATACGGGCCAAACGGTGAGTTCGACAGTTAAGTCGCTGTGTGAAGGCAGGTTTGTTAATAATATGCCAGAAATACCTTATCCTGTAGATTTGTATTGTCATGTTACACTCAATGGAAAATTAAGCCAAGAGGGAGATTCGGGCTCTCCTGTTTACGTACTGAGATGGGGACCAAGAGGTTATGAGGTGTTGGCATATGGCGTATTAAGTGGAAATTCTACAGACAGCACTATTGTTGCTCCCATTGACTGGATATATGTTAAGGTCTCTGTCTCTAGGTAGGTTTACAACAAGATTTTTTTTAGTCGCCATAATATTTATCTATGATATCATTAGTTCTTTTTTGTTTTGTTGTGAAAAAGAAATTTATTATACTACCTACTCTTCGGGACGTAGTATTTCTAGCGATATGTTGATACAGATGTTTGTTAATTGTCTACCTGGGATCCTTGTTTTTGTTGTCTTTAGCTCTCCTCCGTTGTTGTCTTTGTTTTTGTTGCGCCGCCCAAGCTTCTGGCGCGTCCTCCTCCACCTGGCGAGTGCCTTCTACATACTCTTGATAATCTATATAGTCTATCTTTTCACGTTAGTGACCCCTCCTAATTTGTTGTGGAAGTACGTCACATTTACCTTCTTGCTGATGTATTCCGGCGCCGCCCTTGTTGCCGGTTTACCGGCGGCGACGGCGGCCGGCAGGTGGGCGAGACTAGTCTACTACGTTGCGTTGCTACTTTGGATTTACTTCGTACTGTATGTAATGAACTTGGCAGAGAACCAGCTCGTTTCCGTCTGAACTTGGCGGAGAACCTTGCGGGGAGGATCTTGGGGACTTATCGCTTTAACGCTACCCATCTGGTCACGTTGGTTGAGCCGCAGGTCGCGGAGTTCCCGGCGCTATACGCGGTGGTGTGGAACAAAAGCTGTCTCAAGACATTGCTGGCGTCTGTCTCTACGGCCTCTGCCGGCTTGAGCGGATCCTCTGGAGCGGCGTTCTCGGGCTGGTAATCCGGCTGTCCCATAATTGATGTCGCGCCGCCGCTGACAAACGTGGAGTTCTCGAGGTAGAACTTGGCGACCTCCTCGTGGCTCTTAAGGCTACCGTAGACGAGAACCGCGGCCATTAGGAAAATCTCCGCCGTGATAAAGGCGTTAACGGCAAGGAGCCGTGGGTGTACCGCATGAAGAACGGCAAGATAATGATAGAGTGCGGTAGTGAGCACCTAGACGGCTTCGCCCGTTACGCTGAGCTACGGACGCCATAGAGAAGTGGCTGGAGGAGACGGGCCGGTGAATGCGCCGTTTCTGAGGCTCGGCGCTTACGTGGAGCGGCAACAGCGGGAGCTCTGCCGTCTTTCACTTCGTATAGATATGGAGTTTATCCCATAGCTCAAGGTGGTGGCAGACGGCGTGGAGTTAGGCGCCGCTGTGTTCAAGGCTTCTCTCGCCATAGAGGTGTCGGGGTCTTTTAAGAAGGCGCTCGCAGGGGTGCCCTACGCCGCTTTGTGGAATCTCGTGGCTAGGGCGGGGCTGGGGGTGCCGCCTGGCGAGACCCCGGACTACTTCAACGTGGCGCGGACTCACGAGGAGGCCGCGGCGAAGGTAGCCTTTTAAAACGGCGTCCCCTCTTTGAGCCACCGGGCGGCGTCTAGGGCGTGGTAGGTGAGGATTAGGTCCGCCCCGGCGCGTCTTATGGCGAAGAGTACCTCCAGCGTTACAGTCCTCTCGTCTACGTACCCCGCCGCGGCGGCGGCCTTCACGAGTGAGTACTCTCCGGAGACGTTATAGGCGGCGAGGGGGGCCCAGGGGAAGTGGCTCTTGACGAGTCTTATCACGTCTAGGTAGGCCAGGGCGGGCTTGACCATCACGATGTCGGCGCCCTCCTCCAGATCCAGCTGGACCTCCTTCAG
>WYEI01000100.1 GCA_009903905.1 Pyrobaculum sp.
ACCTCAACCACGTCTCCCTCCTTTACCGGTTTAGGCCCAGACGGGCCACGCCGCCCATGCGGCGGCCCCCTTCTCGTTCCTCGTTCCATCTGCGACAATGAGACCCACTATATAAACCTTTCCACAACCCAGCTAAATAGTCTGAGGAGAAAAGGGGGGTCCGCACCCACAAACCCAAGCAAAAGACCTGGCGGGCCCGGTGGGATTCGAACCCACGACCTACGGGTTCTTGAGCAGTGTAAGGCATGGGGGTAGCCGCCGGGGACGGTCAGAGGCCGCATGTAGCCCTCCGGCTTCGTCTTGTTGGGCCTCACCATCAATAGGCGAGCGTTTACGGAACTACAAAAAACGATGAACCACGTCTGTAGGTACTTCTTCACAGGTGTTGACTCACAGGTATAATTATACCTGATGAGCAAAACTAAGGCAGGTATTGAATTGACACGTTGAATCCATTAACATTAGACGCTAACTCGGTCAAGGTAAGAGAAAACTAAACTGGCGGGCCCGGTGGGATTCGTAGGCCGGCTCTCGCCGTGAACCCACGACCTACGGGTTAAGAGCCTCGACGTCGCGGTCCGCGGAGCGTATCTTTGTTTTTGTGTGTTTTTAAGTTTTTTCGTTTAGTTTGGTGGTGTTGGGGTTTTGGGCGAGCCTTTGGAGTAGTTGATGTGTTATTATTAGGCGTCTTCCCTCCTCGGTGGTTTTTATGTGTCTCTCCACTGTTCATACTCGTCTCCCAGCATTTCTCTCAGGTCGGAGGCTTGCCTCTCTCTAAACCCACCAAACGCTTTTTGTGCCCAAAACGGCTCGGTTAGGGAGGTCAGGTTAGAACTAGAGTTTAAGCGATACGAAGAGTATGAGGAGAAGATGAGAGAAGTGTACAGACCGAGGGGCCTGCTGGCATACACCACTGCGGCGAGGGAATACGTGAGGATACTCTAGCCCCTTTAAGCCGCCTGTTTTCGCGTCTCGTGTACTTTTGTAAAATTTTTCCCCATCGACTTAGGCCGCTACTCTGTCTGCGTGTTACATATTTTCTATATGGGCACAGAACAGTGGAGAGGCAACTATACGAACTCAAGAGACTATACCCACAGCGGCGAAGGATAATATAAAGATGAGATGATAAACACAACAAAAAAGCTGTGCTCCGCGGACCCGCTCCTCCGCCGCTCTAACCAGGCTGAGCTACGGGCCCCCTTTTGATTTGTGTGTACATCACGTTATTTAAAGTTTTTGTCTAACCAAGGGGCAGACGGCTCGGCGCATTTGCACTCGGCGTGATTGCTGGCGCCGGCAGATTGGCGCGGTACGAGGGGCTGTGGAGAGGTGGAACCGCTGGTGACGGTTAAGCCGCGGGCTCGGCGTCGCCGCAGGACCGGCGGGCGGACGACAAGACGCAACAAAACCTCCCTATCACCACATAGGCAAAAGCTTAAAAATATGCATGAGATACGGCAACGGGCCCGTAGTCTAGCGGTAGGATGCCCGCCTGACGCGCGGGTGATCCCGGGTTCAGGGGAACCCGCCTAGAAATCCCGGCGGGCCCACCAGGGCTGTTTCTTTATTAAGCGGTCTAGATACGTTGTTGTGTCTGTGTTTGATGTTTTGTCGTCGGTGTTTGTGGTGAGGTGGGGGGACGTGACGTGTAGGTCGTCTATTGGGGATTACCACGTGGCGGTTGTGGAAAACGGGGCTGTGTATGCTATGAAGTGTGGGGAGGGGGGTGAGTGCAACGACTGCGTGGAGTTCCGTGTCGACGACGAGATCGTGGTTTATTTGCCTCGTCGTTTTTATGAGTGTCTGGGGTGTCTGCTGGGGGAGTTTTTCAACGCCGGGTTGTTCAACCTGTCTGTCGGCGGTGCTGTGTTGGTTCAGCGGAGGGCCTACGTGGTGCCTCCCATGGCTAAGGAGCGGGGGGACCCGGATAGGTTGATGAAGAGAGCCGGCGGGATTCTAGAGAACTATATGCTGAGGATTTTGGCCAGTTCGTTCAAGGCGTGTTGTAAATCTTAAGGTGGCTTGGACGCGGCGGCGAGGGCGGAGAAGTTAAGAGATGCTAACCAGCGAGTGACTCAAAACCTAGCCCGACGCCCAACGGCGGGTTTAGTATCAGAGGCACAGGCAGGCACGTAGACGCCCTGGCCCGCTACGAAGAGCTTAGAGAGGCGATGGAGGAGTGGGGCAACCAACGCCGCGGGGGCTAAGATGCTGTTTTCTTCCAGCGCCGGGCCCGAATTCCTCAGCACCTTCACAGCCTTAAAAGTTGCCTTAGTCGATCCTAATTTCAAACCCCCTTTTTTTCTTCTCGACTTTTTCAAGCTCTACAGAGAGCACGCCGTTTTTATACGTCGCCTTTGCCTTGTTTGGATCCACGGCGGCTGGTAGCCTAATCTCCTTGTGGTACTTTCGGTCTTTCCCCTTGGCGTCGACAGTAAGCGTCTTGCCGTCCTCGCTTACGTACACCTTTATGTCATCCTTCTCCACGCCGGGCATGTCGATGACAACCTTAATCTTGTCGTTCTCCTCCACTATGTCTGTCAGGGGGTCTATTTCGTCCATGATCTCCACCCTCTCAACGTCGGGTCTCCGCCTGACGTTGCCGAATTCCCTCACCACGGGCTTGCCGTCGGGTCCCATAGTTATTTCAAACCCGTAGTAGTAATACCGGGGCTTCCCCCCGCCGGCCTCGGGCTGCGCGGCGAACCTCCTCAGGTCCTCCTCTACTTGACGTTCGATCTCCTCGAAGAACTTCTGCCATCTCCTCATGAATCGCTCGAACTCGTCGAAAATAGACATGTGCAGAATATACCTTTTTGCTATTTAAACTTATAAGCCGGCGATTGCCCTTCTGAGTTTCTTGGCCATTTCCTCATAGCGCCTGACGTCGTCGGGGCCTAGGGATGGTGGTATTCTCTTCAGCGCCTCTTCGAAGTGTCTCGTGGAGACGGGCTTCGCAGATGGGGTTCTCTCCTTAATAGTTTCTCTCAAGGCGAGCATCGCTGCTTCCCTCACAACTGCCGCTATATCGGCGCCGGTGTATCCCTCCGTTTTCTTGGCCAGCTCCTCTAGGTTAACGTCGCTGGAGAGCTTGATCTTCTTCGTATGTACCTTGAATATTTCAGCCCTCGCCTTGATGTCCGGCGGCGGGACGTAGATTATCCTGTCGAAACGGCCCGGCCTCAGCAATGCGGGGTCGAGAATATCGGGTCTGTTTGTGGCCGCCATAACCACCACGCCCTTAAGCGTGCCTATCCCGTCCATCTCAGCCAGCAACTGGTTGACCATTCTATCTGTCACGCCTGAGTCGCCGAGTCTGGAGCCTCTGGCTGGCGCTATTGAGTCTATCTCGTCGAAGAAGACCACACAGGGCGCCGCCATGCGGGCCTTCTTAAATATCTCGCGGATAGCCTTCTCTGACTCGCCAACCCACTTGGAGAGGAGCTCGGGCCCTCTCACTGCTATGAAGTTGGCGCCTGACTCAGTCGCCACGGCCTTGGCGAAGAGCGTCTTGCCGACGCCCGGCGGGCCAAACAGCAGGATGCCCTTAGGCGGCTCCACGCCCAACTCGTCGAAGTAGTGGCGGTACTTCATGGGCCATTCCACTATTTCTCTCAGCTCCTGCTTTATGGCGTCGTAGCCGCCGATGTCGTCCCAGTGAACCTCCGGAACCTCTATAATGACTTCGCGCAACACGGTGGGGTGAATGTACTTCATGGCCTCCATGAAGTCCGTCATGCCCACCTTCAGCTTGGTAAGGACCTCCTGCGGGATGACGTCTTGCTCGATGTTTATCATCCCCTTGTTTATCGCCTTTCTCAACGCCGCCATTGCCGCTTCCTTCGCAAGCGCGGCTAGGTCCGCCCCTGTGTAGCCGTGGGTCATCTCCGCGATTTTGTCTAGGTCAACTTCGTCGCCTGGGTTGCAAACCTTATTTTCCACATCTGCTTTGGTGCAGAGCGGCATGTTCCTGGTGTGAACCGCGAGTATCTCCCGCCTAGCCCTCTTATCCGGCATGGGGATGTGTATCTCTCTGTCGAATCTTCCTGGTCTCCTTAGTGCTGGGTCTACTGCGTCTGGTCTGTTGGTAGCTCCTATTACCACCACCTGTCCTCTTTCTTGTAGGCCGTCCATGAGGGTGAGTAGTTGAGCTACGACGCGTTTCTCCACCTCTCCCGTCACCTCCTCCCGCTTCGGCGCTATGGCGTCTATCTCATCGATGAAGATTATGGCTGGGGCGTTTTTCTTCGCCTCCTCAAAGATCTCCCTCAACCTCGCCTCAGACTCCCCGTAGTATTTCGACATGATCTCAGGCCCATTTATAGCAACAAAGTAGGCATTAGCCTCGTTAGCCACAGCCTTAGCAAGAAGCGTCTTCCCCGTCCCCGGCGGCCCGATGAGAAGAATCCCCTTCGGCGGCTCAATACCAAGATGCTTAAAAAGCTCCGGATGCCTAAGCGGAAGCTCCACCAACTCCCTAATCTTCTGCTTAGCATCCTCCAAATCACCAATATCCTCCCAGGTGACCCTCGGTATTGTGAGCTCAGCCTCTTTTGCAGGCTCTTCTCTTACCGTCACTTCTGTATCTATTGAGACGTATGCGGCTGGCCCTGGCTGTACCTGGACTACGACGAATCTTATGGCGCCTCCGTAGAAGGGGACGTCTATTG
>WYEI01000018.1 GCA_009903905.1 Pyrobaculum sp.
CAACTACGCAGATACTTAATGGCCATAGCGTACGTGGCTAAGAGAGCGATGTGGAGTGACTGACGACGTGGCGAGATATTCGCCAAGGCGCTCCACAGAAACACGGACAAGGCGATCCTAGCAACCGTCCACATAGACAAAGAAGCACTTGAGGCGGGGGGTGTCCATTCTGTTTCAAAACGGCATCGGAGGTCTCGAGATGGCGAGGGAGAGGTTCCCCAACGCGTTAGGCGCGATTGTTACCTACGGCGTCTACCGCGAAGGTTGCAGGGCCGAGCTGTGGGGCATGGGCGCAGTTGCGCTACCCCGCAGCGACGGTTATGGCCGTGGCCAGATCCACCGCGAGGAATATCTCCTCCATGGCGCAGGACTTGGCTAAGTGCAGACCCACCGAGGTAGATTTCATAAACGGCGCCGTGGTTAAATACGGCGAAAATTCGGCAGAGGCCCAGCCTAAGACCCGCGGTGCTGGCCCGGGCCGCTTCCATGAACCCCGCCCGAGGGGCCAATGGAGGCGGGGCGAGGGCGTCTCTCCGCAGGAAGGGAACCCCCGCCCTCGGGGAGGGAGTCAGCTCTAGTTGAACCCCGGATCAAACGCCACTCCTCCATATCTCCAGGACAGGTATGATACGTGGCAGAGCGGGCCAGGGAGGTTGGCTACGTCGACGCGACGACGCCGACTAAGCCGTCCCGCGGAGTCTCTCCACGGCCTCTCTGACGTATTGCGTAAGGGCCTTCACGTCTTCTGCCACAGATTCAAGCCTCGTGTATCGGCTCAAGACGCCGGATTTGTCCAAGCCGTTGTATTGAAACTCGTGAAGGTTTAAGGCAACGTTGGCATAGTGGAGCAACTCCCGCCCTGCCAACTGCGAGAGGTCCCGCGCCACCTCCAGCATAAGTCCCGTCGGCATGACGGCAATTACCCAGTCCACAGCCTCAACCGCCTTGCCGCTCCTCAGCCGCCTCCTGCCGGGGTACCTCTGGGCCAGGACATCTCTATATTTCATAGCCAGCGCCGCCAGCAACGCCTTGAAGGCTTGAAACGCCTTCCCCGCCGCGTTTCTATACAAGCCGGCCTCCAAAAACCTAAGGGCTAGGTCGGCCTCATACACCGCCTCCATCAAACGACCCTCTAGAAACATCTGAGAGTCACGCCAAGGCTTTTCAAGCTCGAGCACAAAAAAGAATAACCCAAATATAATAACTTTATATATCAACACAGTTAGCCCATGAAGCGCATCAGCCTTGCGCCCGACGATGTATAAAAAGCTAGAGCTCGCAACGGCTACGCTCGGCGAGGTGAACAGATCGCGCTTCGTGGCGTCTCTAATGGCGGAAAAGCCTCCAGCTTGTAGAAACCCCAGTGGCCTAGGTGATAGTGTTCGTGTACGTCCACGAAGTTGGTAACTAAGGCGCCACAGAAGTTCAACGATTATAGAAACGTGATCAGACTCCACCCACGTCCACTTAGACGGGCGCAACTGCCTAGAGGTGATACGCGCCGTGGGGGCCGGCGAGAGGATCCGGGAGCTTGTGTGGTGAATTTCGCGGATTGGCCGGGGCCTCAGGTTGTAAGCATCCCACAGCTGGTGTAAACGGCCGGGGAGACCTTTTATGGTAGTCTCTTTATTGCGGAGACTCTGGACAAGTTGGCGGTTCGGCAGGGGGTGGAGGTGAGGTGGGTCGTGGTGTCTGTGCCCTCGGCGTCTTAACTAGACGTGGGGATGTTGAAAGAGGCGTTTGACATGTTGAAGCAGGTGTCGCGGCTGGCCAGCGTCTGGTTCGACTAGCGCAACTGGCCCGCGCGTCTCGGCCCCGGGCTGTGCACGCAGTGAGACGCCGAGGGGCTCAGTTTTTTATGGACGTAATTCTAGATCCAGAAAATAATGCTTGGCGCTGGGGTTGACGTGCGGCGTCGTCGTGAGTAGCCGCGGCTGTTGTGTTTATAAAATCAGCAACCCTATATAGCCGTGGAGGTGAAACTTGACTGGGATAAGCTCGAGGAGGTGGTGGAGAGGGCCGTTAGGAAGGCTAGGACAGAGGAGCTCAAAGACGTGGCAGAGGCCCTCAAGATGTTAGCCGAGTACGTGAAGACTGGCTTTGAGGCGACGAACAAGTCGCTGGAGGGTCTCCTGAAGTCAGTAGAGGAGCTGAGGAAGGCAGTCGATGAAATGCGCAAAACGTACGACGAGCGGCTCAAGTCGCACGAAGAACAGCTCAAGAAGATCGAGGTCACTTTGGGCTCCATAGGGAGGCGGTGGGGCCGGGACCTTGAGAAGATGGTGCTGGAGATCTTCAGAGAGGCGCTGGAGCGTAGGGGCATCGAGCCGGGGAAGGTGGAGAAGCTGACGTTGGAGGATGAGGAGGGCGTAAGGCTGGAAATCAACGTCTATATCTACGACGGGAGGGCGTATCTGATCGAGGTTAAGTCCAGGGCTGAGCTCGCCCACGTGGAGTGGTTCAGCCAGAGGGCGAGGCTGGCGGCGGAGGCGCTCGCGAAGCAGGGCAAAAAGGTGGAGCGGCTGATACTAGTCGCCGTCCACGTGGACGAAGAGGCGCTGGAGAGGGCAAGTCAACTAGGCATAGACGTGATATACGGCAACGTCTTGAGCTAGCCCCTCCCTCCTCGCCCCAAGCTTAAGATCCCGAAATCTGACGTAAGCCTAACACAGACGTCGCCGGAATACTTCCAGGCATAGTCTTCGGTCACGAAGATAATATCGTCGCCGTAGATGTCGGGTAAGCGTACAGCACCCGCGCACCGCTAGAGACCCCCTCTATTTAACAATACGTCGCCACAGACAACCTAACTCCGAGCCGTCACGCTCCCTCCAATGCCTCCACCTCTGCCACATTGTCCACTTGCCGCTCCCCTCAGCCTTTGAATATCCGCAAACCACCCCCCCTCTCCATCTTCTCAAGCCGAAGCTCCCTCATCTTCATGGGCGTCGTAGCGTCTTTCGTGGGACGCACCGCATGTAAGGTAACGTTAATATTCCCCTAGTTTATAGCTCTGTGGCGAGCATCGCCCTCTTTACAGACCTCGACGGCACCTTGATCCCGCCGGAGCTTGTGAGGTCCAGGGCCGAGGTGCCGCCTCCGCTGGACGCCGCCTTGAGAAAAGTTGCCGAGCTTGTGCCCGTCGCGGTGGTCACTACGAAAGACTGCGGCTTCGCCGCCAGGGCGGTTCCCTACGCCGCGGCGTACGCCTGTATAAACGGCATAGAGGTGAGGGCCGAGAGATACGTGGCTGTGGCCCGCGGCCTCAACACGGCGGCGGTGGAGGAGGTGTACAAAGCCGCCTCCGGCCTGGAGGCGTATGTAGAGGCTAAGCGGACGTGGCACGGGGAGCTCGCAGGTGTCACGGTGGATTGGCGGGGGAGAGACACACCACCGCGTGGCCTAGAGGAGGTCCTCCAGCTGGCCCAGCGGCTTGGCCTCAAGATCCTCCGCTACTCGCGTCACCCCTTCGCCGACGTCTACGGTGCCGATGTGGATAAAGGCGAGGCGGTCCGCCTCCTCAAGGCCCTACTCGGCGTCAGACACGTGGTCTACATGGGCGACAGCGAAAACGACCTACCTGCGTGGAGGGAGGCCGACGTCAAATTACTAATACGCCACAGCCTAAACCGCGGCCTCCACATCCCCGGGACGATACCGATCAAATACGAAGACCTCCCCAACTACCTGGAGGAAGCGGCCCGCAACATAACTTCAGCGTAAACACTTTTAGAATTGCTGATCCGTAGGTCTCGTCTATGTAGATGATGTTGTTACGTCTTTAAAAGCCGAGAGGGTCTTCCTGTCGCCACTAGGCCTGCGGCTCCGGCAGATGCATGTATGGGGTTTAGGTCTCGATCCAAGGCCTTCACCGACATATAAGGGTGTAGGAGCTGTCTCTTACATATGATGAAAAGCCTCGCCCTTTAGGGCGGGAAGGAGGTCAGCGGCTCAAAAGGCTTTGCCGACATGAACATCGCCCCGCCTGCGGCTTGCAAAGGCCTTGAAGACCTCGTCGATTAGAGCCGTGGTTTGTCTCTTCTCGACAGAGCAGGTGCGTGTTTGGGGGTCTGTCGGGGGTTAGGCTTGGTCGTGTAGGTAGTCGTAGATCTCGAGGGCGTAGTTGGGCAGTCTCCCCGCTTTTACCAGCTTCTCTACCTGGTCTCTGGGGGTGAAGACTGCGTGGAGGACTGCGTCTCGTTCTTCGTCTGGCAGGGGGGCTAGGGCCATGATGAGGCGGCCTCCGTGTTGTAGGTACATGGGCGACTTCAGCTTGGTTTTTAGGATTTCCATGATGACAGGCGCGAAGGCGCGGTCGAAGCGCGGCTGGTTCTCCACCACGGCTTGCTCCACCTCGTCTACGTGGAGCGACTCCAGTATTCTCCTCGCGGTTTCTCTTGGGCTTTGGCTACGGAAGGGGCCTGACTTGTAGGCCTCGTGGATTATCTTCCTTGCTTTGTCTGTGAATTTGTGGAGTATCTTCTCGGCGGCTATTCTGTCGAGGTCGTCGTAGAAGGCGTAGGTCCACTCCATGTGGAGATTCCACAGCTTGTCGAAGAGCTCCTCGGTAAACGGCGTGCCGGCCGGCACCTTGACCCGGTCCTCGGCGGGGATGACCCCGAGGGGGGTTCTGGCGGGGCCTTTGAATGCGCCGTCTTTCGTC
>WYEI01000118.1 GCA_009903905.1 Pyrobaculum sp.
CCGCCATCGCCACCAAGACCTCCGACCTGGGGATGTACACCTCGCTAAATTCCACCCTAGACCCCCGCTGGAAAGAACGCAAAGTAGTACTCGAGCTAAAAACAGACCTACCCAAATAACCACCAGCAATAAAATAAGGCAGGTCACCCCCGCGTCAATTCGCCCGGCTATCTCCAGCAACTCCAGGTTCAAGGCTTACGCCTTAATCCTCCAGCCTCTCTCTGATGCTAACCAGACCCACCGCACCGCCGCCCTTCCCCACAGCCCCTCCACATCTCATCAGGCTAAAAAGTCTACTCGGCAGAGGTCAAGGCATCGGACTCCCGCCCACCAAAACGCGGATAAAAACAAACCCTTTAACCCGCCTCAAATACGTAGATCACCCTTATCCACAACAAGCAAGCCCCACCACACATCCACTAGACGCAACGTTTTTATTATAAACAACCAGCGTTTTCATATGGCCGTGGAGCTTGTAGAGAGACCTCTGCCCAAGCCCTCTGACGAGGGCTATGTAGAGGCTAGGCTCCTGGAGGCTCTGGTGGAGGCCCGCCTAGCGCTGAGGTTTCTAGAGGAGGGATTGACACGCAACGCCGCGGGGAAGGCATTCCAGGCCTGGAAGGCCCTTCTGGCCGCCTTGCTGCGGCTGGAGCTGGAGAAGCTTAAGGCCGTTGCGAAGACTGAAGAGGAGAAAAAGTGGCTCGAGTCTAAGGCGGTGCCGCGGGTCCCGACGACCAAGATGAAACCCCTGGCTAGACTTCTGGAGGCCATGGGCCACGACGGCCTAGCTCTGTGGACCGGAAACGTGCTCCTGTTGCACGATTATCAGTACCACGGGCCTGACCCAAGCGGCGAGCTGTCTAAATACGCCACGCGGGAGGACGCAGTTGCCGACATATTGTCTGCGGTGCAGGAGCTCGCCACACGCATCGAGACGCTTAGAGGACGTGTCAAGTGGAGCGACGAGCTGGAAAAAGCACTACAAGAGCTAAAACAAGCGCTACCACGCTAGCCCCTGCAACCTCTCAGCCGCTAGAACAACAAAAGCCCCCACGTCAGCTTAGACGATCCCGCATGATTTTAATACTAAGGCACAACGCTTCATGTGGCCGCAGAGCTTGTGGAGAGGCCGCTTCCCAAGCCCTCTGACGAGGGTTATGTAGAGGCTAGGCTCCTGGAAGCAGTGACGGAGGCCCGTCTCGCCCTCCGCTTCTTGAAAGAGGGCCTCACCCGAAACGCCGCCGGCAAGGCGTTCCAAGCGTGGAAAGCGCTACTGGCCGCCTTGCTACGGCTTGAACTAGACAAGCTGAAGGCAATTGTAAAGACAGATGAGGAGAGGAGATGGCTTGAAACAACGGCGGTGTTGAGAGTACCAACGACCAAGATGCGCACCCTCACCAACATGCTCGAGGAGCTGGGACACAGCGTCCTGACGGGCACCCTACTTGCCCTCGAGCTACACGACTACCAATACCACGGCCCAGACCCAGACATGGCCAATTCCAAATACACCACACGAGAAGAGGCAACAACAGATATAATAAGGCTTACAACCGAGGTGGCAAAACATGTGGAAGCCCTTAGGGGGCGCATCAAGTGGGGCCAGGAGCTAGAAAAAGCAATAAAAGAGCTAAAACAAGCACTCTCCACCTAACCCCAGAAACCCCTCCAGAAACCGCCATAGACACAACCCCCAGATGCGCACCCCACAGACGCCGCGGCGGCGAGGAGACGATGAAGCCCTCTACTGCAGATGCCCACACCCAGAAAGACGCGACAAAGCGCCCCAGCCGAAGGCCTCCCACACCCCCACAGACGGCGCCGCCACCTGAGACCTGGGGAAGACGGGTCAGCAGGAAGCGCCCTCCCCAGTACGACGTGCCCCACGGAGACGAACCACCAAACACAACACAGCGGCGGCAAAAGACAAAGCCCTCTAACCCCCAAGGCGCAGAGACGCGCCTACGAGAAATACAAAGATCAACAAGAGACAAGACGCAGGCCGACCCGTCTACGCGCCCCCGCGGCCTCCTCCGAGAACCTCCTCCAGCGTTACGACTTCTCTCTTGCTCTCCATGAGCCACACCCCGAGTTCCTTTGCCTTCCGGACGGCTGGGGGCTCCGCCAACAGCGTGTAGAGGACTGGGACGAGTCTGCCTGAGATTTTGTCGGACCCCCTCCTCTCAAGCTCTATGACCTGGAACCTTTTTAAAAAGCCTAAGGCCTGCGGCGGATTATCATGTCGGCAAGTAGCGCGAGGACGGCTCCGCGTGGTAAGCACACTGGGTCAGCTTGCTGGCGGTGTGAACGTCGCCTACGCCGCCTAGGTTCTTCATATTACGCCGACAGCAAGCGTCTCTACGTAGGGCTTGCAACTGACTCCTTGAACTATCCCCACGGCGTGGATCCTAGGCCTTCACGGCCCACACGGCCTTTCGGAGAACTTGCCGAGTCCCCGACGCGGCTTCGCTAGATACGTCAAGTGCCGCGGCGTTCAACGAGGCGGACCCATTATTCGCGTCTTCACCTCGGCACCCCGAGCCGCAAGCCCCGGCGCCGAAAAGCTCCGACAGGTGGCAGGCCACGATATCGCCATGCCGCAACGACCCCCTTGTCGTGTAGTGAAAATAATTACCAGAGAAGAAGCCGGAAAAAATAGGGTTTTTTGCGAATTAGCTACGCGGCTTACGACACTGTGAGGGTGGCTGTGCCGTTGAACCGTTGGAACCCCGCCGCGCCGAGCGGCTTCACCACGGCGTAGTACCTGCCGTTGTGATACATAACCTTGATCAAGGCGTTCCCCGTGTATATGGTCAAGTCGGCGGCGTTTCCGCCAAGGAAGCCCGCCACAGACTTCGCCGTGTACGACACGCCGCCAAGCTCCACAGAACCCGTGCCGTACACCACCCGGCCAAACTTAGTCACGTTTACACCCACCACGTCTACTGTAAACGCCGCCTTTATGCCGTCGCCAGAGATAGAAACCTGCCTCGTGGCTACACTCAACGTGACGTTAGCACCGCAACCCGCCGCCCGACCCCAACCAGCGCCGTCTTTCCACCCCTTTCCGCCGACGTCTTTCCAGCCTACCTTTGAGCCCCACCAGTCGCTACCCCGCGCCCCGTGGCCTTGCGCAAACGCCACCGCAGCGATCAGCAACACCGCCAACACTCCAGCCGCTGTCAACCACTTATTCATGAAAAAACCACATACCCCCACTATAAAAAATAGACTCACCAAAGGTGAATACGGGCCGCGTTACCTACGGGGCCTCGCCGCTCTCCCGGCCTTCTTCCCCCTCCGGGGCTCCGCGGCCTTGAAGTATAGGTAGAAGAGGTAGACCATGGCGCTGAAGATGGCGATTCTGCCTAGCCAAGCCGCCATGGCTTCTGCGCCGACGCCTTGGGGTCTTGCGACTAGGGGAAACACGCCGACGTAAGGCACAGTGAACAACACCTTACCCACAATGTTGCTAGACACCGGCGGCTCCCCCACCGCCTGATCCGGCATAGGGTTGTTGTCTCCCCAAGTTATCAACCCACAGTTCCCCTCCTTTTGATATACCCTGTGGATAATCCAGCTGCCGTACCACATGGGGTTCCTAGCCACATACACAACCACGTCTCCCACGTTTACAGACTGGCAAGAGGCGCCTGTCAGCACGATGAAATCCCCCACCCGCATCGTCGGCTCCATAGAGTAGGAAGAAACCACCGCAATAGGCCACGGCACACCCGCCAACACCCCATATACCACAAGAACCACCACCAACCCCACAAACCAAACCAAATCCCACACCCAACCCCTCACACCCACCAAACAAACCCCAAATATAAACATTAAAACCAACACAGCCCCACGACTCCCCCAGCCGCAACACGTCAAAACCCCCACCCACCACCCCAACGACATCGCTTCGCAACGGCCACGTTGATCCCCACTAGCCACATAACGTCAACCTCCGCCGAACCCGAGCTTCGCCAACTAGAAGCTCCAGCAACCATGAACCAGAACAACACTAAACCTTCTCCAACGCCCTTCTCACAGCCTCTCTATGTATAGGAGTCTGCCAGGCGGCGTTCTTCCCGATGCCCAGCTCCAGGTACCTCTCGGGCGGCGGGGTGTCCACCCAGAAGCTGAGCCTCCTGTCGTACATGTTGTACACGATGAGGTTCTTCTCCACCAGTTGCCTGATCAGCTCCTCCGGCGCGCCGCCGGCCCAAAGCGCCTCCGGATCCTCCACCGCCACCTCAAGCCATTTCCTCCACTTAACTACAAAACCCGCCGTCAGCCTCCTCTCCCGCATCACGTCCTCCACAACCCTCTCCACAGCCCACCCAGAGCTGTAGAGCCTCCCGAGCATTCTCGGGTTTCCGCCGGCCCACCGCCACGCCTCCTCGAAGGGGGCTTGTGGCCTGGCAGTTTTTCATACTGCTACTGGAGACCCACCTGCAGCATGTTCCACATAGGCCGCAACTCAGCCCAGAGGTGTCTTCCCAATCTCCTCCCGCGTCACGCCTTCTCTTGTGGCGGCGAGGGCCACGATTTTTTCGTAACTCCTCGGCGGGTATTCGATGAGGTTCAAGAGGCTCTTTACGTATATGCCAGCCTTATCCAGCCCCACCGCCTGAAACACTTCGTCCGCAAGCACCGCCACCTTCT
>WYEI01000144.1 GCA_009903905.1 Pyrobaculum sp.
ACGTGAAGTCGTCTTGTCCAGGTCTGCCCTGGTGCGCAAGGACTACGGCGCGGGCACCTGCGTCTGAAACTAGGCGCAACGTGAAGGCGTGGGCTCTTATTCTAAAATCATCAACTATTTTCCCATTTACAATAGGTGAATTTATGTCAATACGTATAAACAGTGTTTTATCTTTTTTCAAGCATCTTTCTATGTTAACCAGCTGATCGATTACATCATTAAGGAACATGTAATATCGTTTAACTGGGGTTAATAAGTGTTACTGACTACACTCAAAATATAGATATATATATATTAAATAGGCGGCGCCGTAAATAGTTATAAAGAGACCCATAGTTTAACGGCTAGATGAGTCTCACGTATTCCCTGGCCGCCGTGGTGAATGCTAATAGCCCCTTGGGGCGGTGCACCTCTCTTATCTTCTCTTCGTATGTCTCGTATCGGCTGAACTCCAGCTCCAGCTTGACTTCCCTAACCGAGCCGTTTTGGGCGCAGTACGCTTTCGACTGGCTAAGCGAAATACATGCCTCCGACCCATCCACCGCCACGTAAACCTCCACCGCGTAGGGGTGGAGAATGCTCATGGGCCTTTGTTTTACCACCTCCACCATCCACGGATATCTGCGCAGTGTCTTGGCCATCTCCACCAGCCTCTCCCTAAGGTTCAGCCACTTCCTAACCCACTCCACGCCGAATGTCTATAGCAGGGATTTCCTCGCGTATAGTTGTTTTTAAACTGGCGCATGGGGTGTGGCGTCGTGGAGAAGCCGCCTCAGCCGGACTCTCGGCGGCGTTGTATTCTGTTTACAGTGGCCTCTACTCGGAGGCCGTTGTCTCCTCCGTCGCCTCCGCCTTGGCGTTGGCAGTGGTGGGTCGGTTTAGGGAGGCTGTTGAGTATGTGCGGAAGGCCGCCAAGGCGCTGTATGAGGCGGCTAGAGACGTCTTTGAGCAGGTGAAGGTGACGCTTCAGCGCCTTGTTGAGTTGTTTGTGGAGGCGGTGGCGAGGGTGCTGGCTTGGGTGGATGAACACAAAGCATACCTCTTCTTGATGGCCGCCGCGGCGGCTGGGGCGGTTGCGCTGTCTGCCGCGTTGAACCTGTGGGGTTTGATTGAGATGGAGAAGTTGGCATATGCGGCGTCTCTAACGCCGTTTGTAGCCGCCGGCGTTAAGGAGTATTCTAGGGAGGAGGTGTTTAATATGCTTATGAAGGCCTCAGACCCCTACGAAGAGTTCAGGGAAAAAATCGCCAAGGCGGCCAACGCCGGTAGGATAAAGCTGGCGGAGCCTTGGGAGTCGCTGAGGGTGTTGATACTGCCGAAGGAGTCTGAAGAGAGTAGGCTTATTCACAGCAAGGCGTATAGAGAACTTGATGAGAGGAAGAAGAAGGGCCTCTTCTACGCGGCGCTCGCGCTGGAAGAGGCCTTCGGCGTCTACAGGTCTGCATTGGGAGAATACGCGGAGGGGCTTAAGAAGACGGTGCGTAGGGTGGAGGTGGGCGAGGGGCTGTTTAAGCGAGAGGTGTACGTGGCTGACCTTGGACAGATAAAACAGCTGGCCGAGGAGGAGGGCAAGGCCTTCGAAAACGCCTTGAGTGCTCTCAGGGAGAGGCTGAATGAATACGCTGTAAAGTACGGACTGAGGGACCTCCTCGACGTCGAGGAGGAGGCGGCGAGGAGGCTGGCTGAGGCGACGGCGTCGGAGCTCTCCGAGTTTAACGACGTAAACTTCGGCGTTAAGGCTTACGCCGCTCTTATCGCCTATAGGGAGTATGCGTTGGGTAGGAGAGGTGCCTTCGGCACGGCGGTTAGGTACTGGCTTGAGGTGGGTGGGTCTGCTTGGCCCTTCTACTATCCGCCGAAGACAGCGTACGACAGGACCAAAAAGGCGGGGGTGGAGAGACCCGTAACGGTGGAGGAGTTGGTGGCGGAGGGTCTCCGCCGCCTCTTCTTAAAGCCCGGCGCCGACCACTACAGCCGCCTCATCAAGGAGCTCACAAAAGGCGGCAAGCTGGTGCTGATGCCTGAGAAGGCCAAGTCAGCTTACGTGTTTAGGCTCTACAGGGTTGAGGAGGGCGGCGGGCTCGAGGAGCTGGGCGTAAAGCTGAGGATTTCAAAGGTGGGAGCGGGGGAGGAAGCGGGCATAACCTACACCCTGATCTTTGACGTGGAGAGGTGGCTGGGGTTCTTCAAGCAGGAGCTTGAGACGGCGGTGAAGGCGGCTGGGGAGGTCGGGGAGCGTTTACCTGTGGAAGACCGCTTCTCCTACATGGGGGGCTGGGTTGACTCCGACGTAGCGATAAGTAAAGGGCGGTTGATGATGGGCACCTCTCATCTGTGGCAATTGGCTGAGACTCACGCCTTGTTCGACTGGTCCAAAGTCGTAGGGCTCCGCATGAACTTGACTCTTGAGGGGCCTAAGCTAGTGGTTGACGTTGAGGCCACCCTCGAAAAGCTCGACGAGGCAATCAGAAGAAGCGCGGAGAGCGGGTGGCTTAAGATGCTGGGCATTAAGGCGGAGAGCTGGGAAGGCCTTAAGCAGAGGGTTAAGGAGAACTGGGGCCTCGTGGTGGATGCCACGGTGAGTCGGCTACGTAAGGTGTTGAAGGAGGAGGAGTTGGAGAGACTCTTGGTGCCGAAGGGCAGAGATGCGCCGGAGGGGCGCAAGGGCGGGCAGGAGGCGTCGAGAGACATGCAGAAAGACGGGGAAAATGTGTGGGAGGAGCTCAGGCACAGGCTAGAAGCGCTGAGGGATAGGCTGAACGACGACAAGGTCGCAAGGAAGGTCGTCGCGCCTGCTCTTCTGCTTATTCAGGCGGAGAGGCTGGGCGTAAACGAGACGACGCTGAGGTACTTCGGCGCGGTGGTCTCCGGCGCAATAGACGGCGACGGGTACGTATCTGCGGCGATGAGGGTGGTTGGCTTGACTAGCGGCGAGCGCGGAATCGCCTTGCTCTGGAGGGCCGTCTTAGCGGCCTACGGTATAGAGGCGAAGGTGAGGAGAGTCAGGAGCACATTCCAAGTCATTGTGTCCGGCGGCGATGCCGCCAGGCTGGCCCGTCTCTACTTCCTCCACGGTCCTCCTCTGCTTGAAAGAGACGATAGGCTTAAGAACCACAAACTGGATGAGGCCATGAAGCTCGGGGTCGAGGGGCTCAGCGTCAGCTGGGAGGGGTTGAGGAGGAGGGCTGAGGGCGGCCTCGTCGCCGCCGATTTGACAATATCGGAGAGCGATACAAAGATAAAGTACAACGTCTATCTGTGGGAAGAGCTTTTCCTCCAATTCCAATCGACGGACCGTAGCCGCGTCGAGCTCGCGGCCCGCCTGCTGAGACTTGCGGGCGTCGGCGCAGAGGTGAAGAAGAGGAAAGACAGAGATGTGTGGTACATCAGAGTTACCACCGACAGGCTTGCAACTGGGTACAAGGAGCTTAGAAATGTCATTGCCAATATAGTTAGGAAGACTGTGGAGAACGACTGGGTAGACGCCGGTAAGGCTGGGGGCTGGCTGGAGAAGCTGGAGAGGGGGGTCACGCTGATGAAGGGTTGGCCCAGGTACGATGTGCAACTTGCGCGTAGCGGCGCGCTAGTGGTTAGATTCGGCTCCACTGACCGCAACAGCATAGAGCGTGAAAAGCAACGGCTTGAGAACATGGGGCTTGAGGAGGGCAAGCACTTCTCAGTCAAAATGCCGGAGGGCGGGAAGGCGGGGTACGTAAAAATCTTAAAAGAGGGCCTTGAGCGCGCCGCATGGCTCTCCGTATACGGCAAGGATGAAGAGCAGAGGAGTCTGGCGGCGGACTTCGTCAAGATCATACTCCAGCGGGCGGAGGAGGCGGGCGACGACGTGCGCCAGAAAGCCGAGGAGATCGTGAAGGAGGGCAAGGCGTGGGGCTCCCAGACGCTGAAGGGCTTTGTGAAGGAGGTCGAAGTGGAGGGCAGGGAATACGTGGTGAAGGTCAGAGACGGAGAAGCCGTTGAGGAGGACAGAGGCGGCAGAAAGTTGCTAAGGATTAAGATAACGGCGGAGGTGGACGGCGTGAGGCGCGAGTACGTAATGACATACGGCAGATACGGCAGAGACAACGCGGCCTTAGGCTTCGCCACAGCTAGGGCCGACGCCCCCGGCGGCAGAGAGAAAGACGCTGAAAGGTTCTCGGCGCTGATCAAAGCCCTCACGGGGAGAGAACCGAAGGTGTACCGCAGGAGCGACGGTGTGGTGATGATAGAGTGTTACGAGGGACATCTGGAGGGGTTCATGCGCTATAAAGAACTCGCAGAGGCCATAAAAAGGTGGATGGAGAAGACAAAACGCCGGTAGTTTGGGGGACATGCAACTTGACAAATACAAACACGCCTTGCGGCGGGTTTCTGAGGAGCTTAACAAACGAGGGGTGGACCACGTCCTCGTCGGTAGCGCGGTTCTTCCGCTGGTATATAATATCAAATACGACCCCAGAGATGTCGATCTCTTTATCCTCAACAAGTCCACCGTGCTGGACTACGAGCTTTTTGAGGAGATAGCTAAGGAGAACGACTGGGACATGGGGACCTCGGACCACGGCACGATATACTACGAGTTGATTGTTGGGGGAGACGCCGTGAGGGTTGACCTGTTGGAGAACATCCTCGACATCTACATCCCCCTTGACTTTT
>WYEI01000120.1 GCA_009903905.1 Pyrobaculum sp.
CGAAACACAGCTCTGGATCTCGGCGGCTTCACTGAGGTCACAACTCTGGAGAGCCTCCTGCCGCAGTATACACACCTCCGGATGCCCCCGCCGTATATCAAGTAGTCGATTCCGCAGTGAAGACACCTCCCGACCTCCGGCAACTCGCCAACCTCCTCAACCTCCACAGGAACCCAGCCCCCCACCAGCACAAGCCCGTCTACATAAGGCGCGAAGTCCCCCGCACCCTCAAGCGTAGTGGCGACGAGCACGTCGAAAGGCTTATGTACAGCCTCAGCCACGTTCCTCACGGTGTTTACAAGCTCCTCGACATTGCGGGGCTCCAGCAACACGAACCTCGCGCCCTCTCCATATCCCCCCCGGCAGAACTGAAGCTCCTCCAACACCCCGTCTGCACCGCCGGCGAAAGCCGCGTCTACCCCGTCCTCCCCCAGCTCTCTGCTGACGAAGACCTTCACGCCGAAGGCCTTGGCCATCCGCACGGTAGTCGCCACGGACATGAGGCGGGCCACCTCGGGGTCGCAGTCGCCGAAGGGCTCGCCAAGCGCAATGGGAGTCCCGTCGACGGGGGATTTCGAGCAGAGCCACGACCCGGCGAACACGGCGACGGGGGGCCCGCGCGCATAGGCGAGATACATGGCTTATAAATCATGGGGTAGATAAAACTGTGCTACTCCTCGCCCGGCTGTTTGAAGGCCCCAACAACGGGATGGCCTACGCAGTGGCGCCGCTGGAGGACAAACACAAGGTGATACCCACCAGAGACCCCATCGCGGACGCCCAAGCCCTCAAGGCCCGGGGGGAGGAGGTGTTGATACTCTACAGCCTCTCTACCCCCACATTCGTGGAGCATTGGCGCGAGGTGGCAGAGGTCGCGTCGAGGTTCCCGGTGGCGGCGGGCGGCCCCCACGCGGCGGGGGACCCCATCACCCTGGCGAAGCTCGGGGTCAAGTACGTGGTGGTGGGAGACGGCGAAGCCGCGTTGCCCGCCATTGTGGAGAGGGAGCTGGGGCTGAGAGATGAGCCCCCTCCCAATACCGTGGTTATTGAAGACGGCAGGGTGAAGACGGGGCGCCGCGTCTACGTCGAACTTGTGCACAAGACGTATAGCGAGGCCTTGTCTATCTATCCGCCCATAGAGATAATGCGGTCGTGCAACTACAGATGCGCCTTCTGCCAGACGTGGAGCCAGGGGTTGGTGAGATATAGGCCGGTGGACAGCGTGGCGGCCCTCGCCAGGGCATACACGGCGAGGGGGCTCGGCGATATCAGATTCATTGCGCCGGTGGGCTTTTTATACGGGTCGCAAGACGGTAAGACGCCAAACGTCGACGCGCTCGTTGCGCTCCTCAAGGCCGTGAAGGAGGCCGGGGGCCGGCCGTACCTCGGCACATTCCCCTCCGAGACGAGGCCTGAGACGGTGACCAAGGACGTGCTGAGAGCCGTAAAGCCCTACGTGGCCAACAGGCGCATCTCCTTCGGCCTGCAGACAGCATCGGAAAGGTTGCTGAAGTTGACGAGAAGGGAACACGACGTTGTCATCGTCGAAGAGGCTGTGAAAACCGCCGTCTCTATGGGGTTCAGGCCTGTGGTTGACGTAATAGGCGGACTCCCCGGCGAGGAGGAGGAGGACGCGGCGTCTACAGTGAAGGAGATGGAGAAGCTGATATCTATGGGGGCTCTAATACGCATGCATTACTTTATCCCGTTGCCGGGGACCCCACTGTGGGGACGAAGACCAGCCCCGCCGCATCCGCTATACGGCGACTTCATCAAACGCCACAGGAAGAAGGTGGAGGGCTACTGGGAGGAGCAGATAGAGCTGAGCAGGAAGATACTGAAGACCTACGAGGAGCTACGGGCCTACCTCCGCACGCCCCTCACGACGCCGAACTCCTCAGCCAGCTGAAGATACCACATGGCGATTCTCCTCGCCAGGTACCACACTGCCGAGGACGCAGGAACCCCAACCACCTCCTCGGCGACCTCCGGCACTATCTTCTCGGCGACTTCGCGTGCCAGCCGCTCCACCACCTCCTCCGCCGAGGATCCGGCCATGCTCCTGATTTCCTCAAGGACTGCGGAGGTGGGGAACACCTCATCCACCCGCTCCCCAAGGCCGCGCTCCTCCAACTTTCTGAAGTAGGCGAAAACGAGCTCGTCAATACTGCTGGTATTGATACCCATACTGCTCGTAGTACCTCCTCACAGCCTCCTCCCTCCTCCGCTCGCGCCACTCGGCGAGGCCGATTTCCATCAGTTTCGCGCCTGTGAGGCCGATGGCCAGAAGCACAACGCCCCTCACCACGCCGATTACCAGATAGTAGGGGTCCGGAACGCCCTGTATCTTCAGTTGCCCCAGTATCGGCGCTGTCACGTTGAGGGTGGTTTTAGGCACGTCTGCCGTGTAGAGAAGTAACGCGTTTACCACTGCGAAAACCACGAGGACCGCCCCGGCCGCGAGGAATATCACCGCGTTGATGAAGGGCTTCACGGTAGCTTGTAACCTCTCTTATTTATCTATTGCCTTGATGTCGGCACATAGGTCGTGGAACCACGGCACGTCGACGTTGTCAAGCCTCCACCTCTGACGCACGAAGCTCCGCTCAGGCGTGGTGTAGACACCGCGTCGATACGCGTAGTACCCCGTCAGCGCTATCATGGCGCCGTTGTCCCCCGCGTATTCGTCGGGCACCACCTTCACCCCCGCCCCGTGTTCCTCCCCAACGGTCCGCAGTATCTCCCTAAGGCGCCTGCTCCTAGCCACGCCGCCGGCAACCACGAGCTCCCTCTTCTTAGTAAAGGCAAGCGCCCTCTCCGTGACCTCAGCCAACATATAATACGCGGTTTCAACCAGCGACTTACATACAACCGGCAGGGGGACTCCCCTCTTCACCAGCTGAAGGGCGTAGGTGGCGAGCCCGGCGTAGGACAGGTCATGCCCCACTATGGGCATGGGTAAGGGCATTATGCCGTCGGAGGACTCGGCGCATTTCTCCACCGCAGGAACGCCGGGGAACCCCAGCCCCACCTCCCTCGCAAATACGTCTATGGCGTTGCCGATGGCCACGTCCAGCGTCTCGCCGAATACCCGGTACCGCCCGTCGGAGTAGCCGGCAATGACCGTGTGGCCCCCGGAGATCAGAAGCACCAACGGGTCGCAGGCGGCCGTCGCGTACCTCGCCACCTCGATGTGAGCAACGCCGTGGTGCACAGGCACCAGCGGGACGCCGAGCTTAATAGCCAAGGCGCGGGCCAGCACAGCGCCGATTCTCAGTGCAGGCCCAAGCCCGGGGCCCGCCGCATAGGCCACCACGTCTATGTCCCGAAGATCAACGCCGTATGTGCCCAGAAGCTGGCGCAGAAGCGCCGGGGCGTGGCGGGCGTGGTGCTCCGCGGCCTCGCGGGGGTGGATCCCGACGCCGCTCGGCGGTATGTAGGTCCTCCCCACCTGGCCCAGGATCCTCCCGTCTTCTACGAGGCCGAGGCTGAAGGTGTGTGCGGTGGACTCTACGCCTAGAACAAGCACTACCTCTGGAACTGGGTGAATCCGCACCGGCCGCAGTGCCACCGAGGCACCGGCTCTCTGTGGAAAGCCATGACGGAGCCGCACTTGGGGCAGAACTTGTTCTTGAACCGGAACACCCCCTTCTGCAGGTCTATCTCGTACCAAGCGGCGGCTCGCGGCAACTTCTTCTCCTTCTGGGCGGGGGTCTTCTTAGACATATTACTCCTTCCTCTTCTTCCTCCTCTTCTTCCTGCGCTCAGCCCTCTTCTTTCTAGCCTCCTCCAGCAGCTTCTTGCCCTCCTCGCCGAGGTTCCTAGCCAGTACGTACAGAGGCTCAAGGGCCCTGGCCAGCTTCGAATCGCCGTAGATGTGCACCTCCGCCACGGACCTCCCGAGGCCGTAGTCGGTCCTTATCCTCCTCACAAACACGTTCACCACGTCGACGCCGAGTTGCTTCGCCACCCACTCCCTCACCGCCTGCCTAGTGGGGGTGGGGGACTTTGGATGCGCCGCGTCCACCAGCACCTCCCTTCGCCCCAGCAACTTGTTCTCCCTGATGTTCAGAATGTTGAAAGACTCCGCCGACACGAACGTTGAAAGGGGTCCGTTAATAAATTTTTACCTCCTCCGCGCCTCGGGCCTCAGCGCCCTGCGCTGTAGGTAGTCCACAAGGCCAACCACAAACGTCGCGGCCACAATGGCGATGCCTTTGTCAAATTGAAACTCCTTGTTCACCGGCGCCAGATATATAAAGAGCTCTCTCGCGAGGGCCACCAGGGCCACGTCTATGATCTTATACACAACTATTCGCTTCTGTTCGATGTATGTTATAAAGGTGTCGATGAGTTCGATGAATACAATGACGAGAAAGATGTCGGAGAGCGCGTTGTAGATAGCTTGTGCAAGCACGTCGTGATGTGCCGAGACAGCTGTGTAGAGCTCGGCGAGGCGGGAAAAGGCGAGGTAAAGCGAAAGAACCAGCAACAACGCCGTTAAAAACAGGACTATGACATAGGTAATGTACTCCCCCTTTCGCAACAGTCTTAACAGATCCACGGGTTTTTAAAGAGAGAAGTTTAAAACTGTGGTGCGCCGCGTCGCCTACCGCAAAGCCGCCGTGAAGGT
>WYEI01000116.1 GCA_009903905.1 Pyrobaculum sp.
GCCGTGAGGAGGATCTTCGAGGAGGCCGTGGCGGAGGCCAACGAGATCGCCAAGAGGGGGGTCGAGGTGAAGGTGTACTGGCTCCCCAGGGAGGAGGCCCTCAAGATTCCGGGCGTCGTGAAGCTGGCAGAGAAAATGCCCCCCGACGTTCCCCAGCTCAGGATAGTGGAGATACCTGGCGTAGACATCCAAGCCGACGGCGGCCCCCACGTGAAAAACACACGCGAGATTGGGACGATCAAAATCCTCAAGATTGAAAACAGGGGTAAGGGCAAGAAGAGGCTTTACTACACAGTTTGAGGTGGGGCGGCTGGGATAGGGGCCTACCTCTTGGATCACGCGTCGCCGTAGAGATCCAGCGTAGAGAGGGCGTCAATACGCGGTTTAAGACGCCGATTTTGAAAGGGGAAGGGAAAACATGATTTTAGACGGTAGGTGAGGGGGTTTGGTAAAAAAGGTTGGGGGTGGTGCTTAGAGTATTTCTACGTATTCCTTCGCCGCCGCGGTGAATGCGAAGAGGCCTTTGGGGCGGTATACCTCTCTCAGCTTTCCCTCGTAGGGCTCGAGCCTGGCTCTCTCAAGCTCTAGCTTGACCTCCCTCACCTCGCCGCCCCTCGCGCAGAACGTCCTCGAGACGAGCTGGAGACACACCTCGGAGCCGTCCCTCGCCACGAATGCGTTAACCATGTAGGGATGGAGGACGCTCATCGGGTTCCGCTTCACCACCTCCACCATCCACGGAAACCTCCGCAGTGTCTTGGCAATCTCCACCAGCCTCTCTCTAAGGTCTAGCCACTTCCTAACCCACTCCACGCCGAATGCCCCCAGCTCAGGCCACTCCCTCAACAACTTTTCCGCCTCAGTTGTTTTCTTTGCGTATAGCTGTTTTTAAACCGGCGCATGGGGTGTGGCTTAGACGCGGAGAGGCAACCGCGGCGCTGTATTCCGTGTATAGCGGTCTCTATTCGGAGGCTGTGGTTTCTTCTATCGCCTCCGCCGTGGCGCTTGTGGAGGTGGGTCGGTTTAGAGAGGCGGTACAGTACGTGCAGAAGGCCGCCAAGGCGCTGTATGAGGCGGCTAGAGAAGTATTTGAGCAGGTGAAGGTGTCTCTGCAGAGGCTGGTGGAGTTGTTTGTTGAAGCCATCGCGCGGGTGTTGGCTTGGTTCGACGAGCACAAGGCGTATCTCTTCTTGATGGCCGCCGCGGCGGCTGGAGTGATCGCGCTGTCGGTTGCGTTGAACATATGGGGCCTGGTGGAGCTGGAGAAGTTGGCGTATGCGGCGTCTCTGACGCCGTTTATACCCGCTGGCGTCAAGGAGTACTCCAGAGAGGAGGTGTTCAACATGCTTAAGAACGAGTCCGACCCATACGAGAAGTTCAGGGAAATTGCCAAGGCGGCCAACGCCGGTAAAGTGAAGCTGGCTGAGCCCTGGGAGTCGTTGAGGGTTTTGATTATGCCGAAGCGGTCTGAGGAGGATAGGCTTATGTGGGGTGGAGGCGCCAAGTTGTATTCCAAGTACCGCAAAGACGAGAAGTACAAACGCGCCCTATTCTACGCGACGCTTGCACTTGAGGAGGCCTTCGGTGTCTATAGGTCTGCGTTGAGAAAACTGGAAGAGGCCTTCGACGTCCATAGAAAGGACGTGGAAAAGCATGAAAAGGTGGTGCAGAGGATGGATGTGGGAGAGGAACCGTTTAAGCAGGTTGTGTATGTGGCGGATCTCGGGAGGTTGAGGTGGCTGGCCAAGGAAGAGGAAGAGGCCTTTGAAAACGCCTTGAGTACTCTCAGGAGGAAGCTGAACGAATACGCAGTCAGATACGACTTGGAAGACCTCTTAAACGTTGAGGAAAGCGTGGCGAGGAAGCTGGTAGAGGCGAAGGAACCAGAGCTCTCCGAGTTCAAAGACGTCAGCTTCGGTACGAAGGCCTTTGCGGCTTTAATCGCCTATAGGGAGTATGCGCTGGGCAGGAGAAGCTTGTATGGTACGGCGGCTTGGCACTGGCTTGAGGTGGGCGGGTCTGCCTGGCTCCTCTACTACGCGCCGACAACGGCGTATAACAAGGCCGAGAGGGCGGAGGCGGTGAGGCCGGCGACGGTGGAGGAGATGGTGGCGGAGACACTCCGCCGCCTCTTCCTAAAGCCGGGCGTTGAGCACTACAGCCGCTTTGTCGAGGAGCTCACGAAAGGCGGCAGACTGGCGCTGATGTTAGAGGACAAGTCCGTGTTGTCTTACATGTTTAAGCTCTACAGGCTTGAGGAGGACGGCGGGCTCGTGGATCTGGGCATGAGGCTGTGGATTTCAAAGGTGGGTGAGGGGGAGAGAGCGAGCATAACCTATGCTCTGATCTTCGACGATGTAGAGAGGTGGCAGGGGTTCTTCAAGCAGGAGCTTGAGGCGGCGGTGAAGGTTGGGGGGCGTCTGTCCGTCGAAGATCTCTTCCCCTACGCGCTGGGCTGGGTTGCCTCAGACGTGGCGATAAGTGAAGGGCTGTTGCAGATGGGCACATCCCACTTATGGCAGTTGGCGGAGACTCATGCTTTGTTCAACTGGTCTAACATTACAGTGATTCGTGTGAACTCGACTCTTGAGGGGCCAAAGCCGCAGTTCTTGGTTCACACCTCTTTAGAGAAACTCAACGAAATAATCAAGAGGAGTGTAGAAGGTGGGTGGCTCTATATGCTGGGAACTAAGGCGGGGCTGAAGGATCTCATAGACGTGAAGAGCTGGGAAGGACTGAAGCAGTGGATTGCTGACCACTGGAACGAAGTGATAAATGCAGTGGAGAGGTGGCTTAAGGACGTCGAGATTGGTCCTGATTTCGACTTGGCTAAGGCGTTGAGGGAGTTAAAAGATTTGAAGAACAAACTCGGTGACGATAAAACCGCAAGGGAGGTTATAGCGCCAACCCTTCTGCTTATTCAAGCGGAGAGGTTGGGCGTAAACGAGGAAACGCTGAGGTATTTCGGCGCTGTTATCTCCGGCGCAATAGATGGAGACGGGTATGTGTCTGCGGCAAGGAGAATGGTCGGCTTAGCCAGCGGCGAGCGCGGAATCGCCTTGCTTTGGGCAATCGTCTTAGCGGCCTACGGCGTTAAAGCAAAGGTAGAAAAATCTGGAAGAGGCGCGTTTCAAGTAGTCGTGTCCGGCGGCGATGCCGCCAAGCTGGCCGCCCTATACTTCCTCTACGGGGCTCCACTGCTTAAGGGAAATGAAAGAATTATCAACCACAAGCTGGTTGAGGCCATAAAGCTGGGGGCTGAGGCGCTTAACATCCGCTGGGAGAGGCTAAGGGAGATTAAGGGCGGCGCCGCCGCCGACTTGATCATATCGGCGGGTAGCGTTGTTGTTAAGTACAACATATATCTATACCACAGCGAGATTCAGCTCTTGTTCAGCTCGACGAATCGGAGCCACGTCGAACTTGCGGTGCGCCTTCTGGAGCTTGTAGGCGTCAGTGTAGAGGTGAATGTGAAGAAGAGGAAAAACAAAATAGAGTGGCAGTTTGCGGCCACCACCAACATGCTTGCAACTGGACGCGAGGAGCTCAGAAAAACCATCGCCAAGATCGTCGAGGAGGCGCGTAACAAACGCTTGATAGACGCTGACAAGGCGAAACGCTGGCTGGAGAAGTTGGAGAGAGGTCTCACGCTGATGGAAGGCTGGCCGAAGTACTACGTGGGGCTGGTTCATGGTGCACTTGAGGTTATATACCACTCCACCGACCCCAACAGCATAAGGCGGGAGGTACAGTGGCTTAAGAAGATGGGGCTTGAGGAGTGGAGACACTTCACGGTGAAGATGCCGGAGGACGGCGGGATAGGCTACGTGAGGATCCTTAAGGAGGGTTTGGCATACATTGCTTGGCTTTCCGTATACGGCAATAAGGAACAGCGGAGGCTGGCAGAGGCGTTTATAGAGCTCATACTCCTGAGGGCGGAGGATGCAGGCACGGAGGTGCGCAAGAAAGCCAAGGAGATCGTGGAGAAGGGCAAGGAGTGGAGCTCTCTGACGCTGGAGCGCTTTGAGAAGAAAGTCGAGGTAAACGGCAGGGAATACATGGTGAAGGTACTAGGCTGGAGTACCGAGCTTGAGGAAAGTCAGCGCGGTAAGAAGTTGCTGAGGCTCAAAATAACGGCAGAGGTAAACGGCGTAAGGAGCGACTACACGATTACCTTCAGCAGACACAAAACCAACAACAAAGTTGAAGGCTTTGCCTATGCCAGGGCCGACGCCCCCGGCGGCAGAGAGGCAGACGCCGAGAGGCTCGCCGCCCTCATAAAGGCCCTTACGGGCAAGGAGCCGAGGATACGCCGGAAGAGCGACGGCGTTATAGTAATAGCGTGTAGCAGGGCGCATCTAGACTGCTTTGCCCGCTACGCCGAATTCGCAGGCGCCATAGAAGAGTGGCTGAAGGAAACGAGCAGGTAGGCTTAAATGCGGGCATTCTGTCGAGGATGTGTCTCACCTCACCAACCCGCTGGGGGAGGTCTCCATAGCGGTTTTCCTTGGCGTTTTGCTAGCCTACCTCCTCGACAGGTTGGGCCTCCCGCCCTTTCTCGGGTTCTTCCTCGCGGGGGCTTTTATAGGC
>WYEI01000113.1 GCA_009903905.1 Pyrobaculum sp.
GAAGGTAATCGGCGTTGACATCGACGCGGCTAAGGTTGAGAGGCTAAACAGCGGAGTGGTGGAGTACTTGGAGGACGACGTGGTTGAGGCTTTATCCACAGCCGTGAAGGCTGGGAAGTTCTCCGCGACTACAGACGGAGCTGTGGCTTCTATAAGAAGCCACGTAAAAATCGTGGCTGTCCCCGTCTTTCTCAAAAAGTCGCCGACTGCAATAGAGGTGGATTTCTCTGCCTTGACCTCCGCGGCGAGGGCCATAGGCGCAGGGCTTAAGAGCGGGGATCTTGTCATTGTTGAATCCAGCGTGCCGCCTGGAACAACGGAGGAGGTGGTTAAGCCGGTGTTAGAAGGCGCCTCGGGCCTCACCGCCGAGGAGGACTTCTACCTGGCATACAGCCCCGAGCGCATCATGGTGGGCCACGCCTTGAAGGACATCACGGAGAACTACCCCAAGGTGGTCGCCGGCGTAGGTCCAAAAAGCGCCCAGGTAGCCGCCGAGCTGTACAAGCTCGTGGCTAAAAAAGGCGTCATAGTGCTTGGAGGCACGAAAGAGGCGGAGTTTGAGAAGCTTCTAGAAGGCGTGTATAGAGACGTCAACATCGCCTTGGCGAACGAGATGGCCAAGCTGGCAAACGCCATGGGAATCTCGTTTAGAGCCGCGCGGGAAGCCGCAAACAGCCAGCCCTACAGCCATGTACACAAGCCCGGGTCCGGCGTGGGCGGAAACTGCATTCCTGTGTACCCGTACTTCCTCATGTGGGCGGCGGCTAAATACGGCGTTGAGCTACCGCTTACGCGTCTGGCTAGGCTTATCAACGAGCGGCAACCGGAGGAGGTGGCCTTTGCGGTGGTTCGCGCCATGTTGAAACACGGCGTAAACCCCTCCACGGCGAAAATAGCGGTGCTGGGGCTAGCGTTTAGAGGCGATGTGGATGACACGCGGGAGAGCCCGACGTACGGCATAATCTCAACCCTTCTAAGACTCGGAATTAGGCCGGAGCAAATCGTGGTGCATGACCCCTATGTTAAACAAGACCGGCAACTGGCCAGGTGGGGTGTGGCGCTTCTGCAGGACTTGGAGGCTTCGGTGAAGAACGCCGATGTTGCTGTGGTGTCCACGGACCACTCGGCGTATCGCATCGAGGTTGCTAAAATAACCGCGCACATGCGGACGCCTCTTGTAATAGATGCCAGAGGCGTGGTAAAGCCAGACCCAGCCACCTACTCGATAGACCTAGGCAGATGGCCTTAACACGTCCTGGATCTTCTTCGCGGCCTCGTAAGCCTCAACAACGGCGTTGATGTTAGCCTCTATGTATCTCTTCGGCACGTACTCAGGCACGGCCTTGACGATGCTTTCCAGCGAGATAAGCCCGCTGACCGCCGCAAAGGCGGCTGCCATTATTAAGTTTACCACAGGCCATCCTGCCACCACCAAGCCGTATTTCAGCGCGATTGATGTGGCGTCTATTGCTATGTACCAATCGGCAGACGTCCTCGTGTTTACTATATATACTGCGCCGGGCTTGCCGTACTGCCTTACGTCCGTCTGTTCTAATATACGCCCATCTAAAACCACGACGTAGTCCGCCTTCTTAACCGAGGAGTGGAGGAGGGTTTCGCCGATTCTGAGATACGCCCTTACAATGGCGCCTCTTCTCTCTGCGCCGAACTCCGGCAGGGCCTGCGCCTTTTTGCCCTCGAGCGCCGCGGCGTATGCCAATAGCTGGGCGGCGGTGACCGCGCCTTGACCGCCCCTCCCTAGGAAGACTACCTCGTACATGATACCCACCAACTACATATGTTTATAACTTTTTCTAATTAGTTTAACTGTAGCCTTCAGAGGGTGTGTTTTTAAAGGCTGTATTTTATACCAATCATCTTCATTTACTGCGGTTCTATATACCACTATAAAATATATAAATGGGAAACAAAAACACAACGTGCTTCCTCTATCAAGACCGGCGCCGGCGTCTGCCGGCATGACCGGCACCTGGCGTACCTATAAGCCGGTCGTTAACCTGCAGAAATGTATAGACTGCGGGCTGTGCTGGCTGTATTGCCCTGAGTCTGTGATAGACTGGGAGAAGGGATATAAAATACAGATAGACTACACGTACTGCAAAGGTTGCGGGATCTGTGCAGATGTATGTCCTGTAAAAGCAATTGACATGACGCCTGAAGAGGGGATATGAAGACTTTAACCGTACAAAAAACGGCCTTGACGGGGAACTACGCAGTGGCCTACGCTACTAAGATGGCAAAGCCGCATGTAATCGCGGCTTACCCCATCACGCCGCAGACCTCCATCGTGGAGAAGCTGGCTGAGTTCGTCGAGAAGGGCGAGTTAAACGCAAGCTTCGTCAACGTGGAGTCCGAATTCGCCGCTATGTCTGTGGTATATGGGGCGGCTATGGCGGGGGCCAGGGCCTTCACCGCCACCTCTTCCCATGGGCTCTTGTATATGTACGAAGCTACTTGGTGGACTGCGCTTAGCAGAGCCCCGGTGGTGATGGCGGTGGTGACGCGCACAATTGGGCCGCCTTGGAATATTCATGTGGAGCATAACGATATTCTTACGTTGAGAGATGCCGGCTGGATAATAGCCATGGCGGAGACCGTGCAAGAAACCTTCGACTTGACGCTACAGGCCTTTAGAATAGCCGAATCCGCCGCCCTCCCCACGGCGGTCGGAGTAGATGGGTTTGTGCTTAGCCACTCCACAGAGCCCGTGGAGATGCCTCCGCAGGAGGTTGTCGATAAATACCTACCCCCACGCAGACCCGACGTGCCCATGTTACTCCGCCCTGGGGAACCCGTCACGTTTGGCAACTTGCCTTCCGACAACAAAATCCATGCGAGACACAAGGTGGCCGCGGTCTACGAGGCGCAACAAGAAGCCAAGAAGGTAATAAGTCAAGCTGACGAGGAATACGGAAGGCTGACGGGTAGACGTTACGGGGGGCTCGTGGAGTGGTATAGAGCAGGCGACGCTAAACATATAGTGGTATGCGCAGGGGCTTGGTGTAGCGACGCTAAACATGCCGTAGATTCCCTGAGAGCTCGCGGGGTTCCCGTGGGTCTTATGAGGATTCGCTTCGTGAGGCCGTTTCCAAGAGAGGAGGTGGCTAAACTAGATCAGTACGAGACGGCGGTGGTCTACGACAGAGACATCACGCCCGTGGGCGGCATCTTAGGCCTTGAAGTAAAAGCCGCCCTATCCCGCGCTAGAGTTGTAAATATTGTCGCCGGCATAGCAGGCGTAGATTTCGACAGCCGTCATTTTTATGAGACGATACAAAACGCCATAGATGGGGGATACAGAGATCTGGTGTTTGTGGTATGAGCTTCCGTATAGACCAGCTACCAAAGAAGAAATACGTGGTGCCAGGTAACGCCGCATGTGCTGGTTGCGGCATGATGATTGGGTTGAAAATACTCGGCATGGCGCTGGGCGAGGAGGCTGTATTGTCAATACCGGCCAGCTGCGCCGCCGTTGTACAGGGCTTAACACCAAAATCCGGCGTCGCTATGCCGATTTTGAACGTGCCGTTTGCCTCCGCGGCGGCCGTCGCGACGGGCATAGCTGAGGCGTATAGGATGCTTGGCGTGAAGGGCCATGCGGTTGTGTGGGCGGGCGACGGCGGCACGGCAGATATAGGCTTTGGCACTGTGAGCGGCGCAGCTGAGAGAAACAGCAACATCATCTACGTGATGTACGACAACGAGGCGTATATGAACACCGGCATACAGCGTAGTAGCTCTACGCCGCGCGCCGCCTGGACCACCACAACTCCTACGGGTAAACATGAGAGGAAGAAAGACGTGGCGCTCCTAATGGCCATGCACGGCGTTCCATACGTCGCCACAGCCAGCATAGCCTACCCGCAGGACTTCTACAGAAAACTAAAGAGGGCCTCCGAGATACAGGGGTTCAAGTTCATCCACCTCCACGCCCCGTGTCCGCCTGGCTGGAGATATGACCCGGCGAAAACGGTGGAAATTGCAAAACTCGCGGTTGAGACAGGGGCTTGGATACTTTGGGAGTACGACAACGGACAACTTAAGCTGAATCCGCCCAGCACGGTGTATGTAGATAGGGCGAAGAGAAAGCCTTTGAAGGAGTACCTAAAGCTACAGGGGAGGTTTGCCCACTTAACCGACAACGATATGAAGATGTTAGAGGAGGAGATAGAGGCCAAGTGGCAGACCGTGCTGGCGCTGGCTAAGGCATTTCCGCAACGTCTATAGGCGTTTTCACCCGGCGAATTCGCCCCGGTGGGATCCGAGAAAAGTTTTTATATACGCAATTTATGTCAAGCCAT
Organism: Pyrobaculum sp.; assembly: GCA_009903905.1. The sequence goes on from WYEI01000113.1 coordinate 4,323, forward strand.
GGCACAGCAGGCAGCACCCCGAACTGGAGTGCCTGTAATGATATTAAAAGAGGGAAGCCAAAGGACCACCGGCGTCGACGCGCGTCGCTCTAACATACAAGCCGCAAAAGTAATTGCAGAAATCCTAGCAACATCGCTCGGGCCGCGCGGGATGGACAAGATGCTCATCGACGCCTTCGGCGACGTCACAATAACCGGCGACGGCGCCACTATCCTAAAAGAGATGGAGGTACAGCACCCAGCCGCGAAGTTGCTGATCGA
>WYEI01000266.1 GCA_009903905.1 Pyrobaculum sp.
CACGTTCTTCAAAACCACCGCCATGCCCCGCGGAACATACGGCCGTATAACCATAATCCATATGAAAGGCCGCGAACGCCTCATACACCCGCCCTAGACGTGTGGAGATGAGGCTATGAAAGGTGACAGGCCCCAGCGGGCGGGTTCGCCAGACGCCCGCGGCCTGCATATGAACAATGCTTTACTCTCCGCAACCTCCGCCCCCCATGGCTCAAAAAATAACAAGAAGACAAATGCTGTATCTAGCGGCGGGCGGCGTGGCGGCGCTCGCCGCCGGAGGAATCATATACGCGTGGCAACAGACGTCCTCCACAGCCACGCAAACCGCTACCCAAACGCAGACCGCTCCCCAGACGGCGAATCAGCCCCGGAGGCTCAGCATCTTGGCGCGGTCTGCCTACCACCAGGAGATAAACAAGGCCTTGATGGACTACTACAACAGCAAGAGGCCGCCGGTGGAGTTCAACTACATAGGCAAGGGCTATTCCGACACCTACCAGGTGGCGGTGCTGGCCATGAGGAACAGATCCACAGACTACGACGTCATGTACCTCGACGAGCCTTGGCTCTACGAGTTTTACGTAAACGGCTGGCTGGAGCCCCTGGGCGACGTGGACATGTCCGGCGTCCTCCAAGGCACTGCGGATCTGGGCAGATACAAGGGGGCTGTCTATGCGATGCCTATCACCGGCAATTTCAACTTCATGTTTTACAATAAGGAGATTCTGGACAAAGTCGGCGAGTCGCCTCCCAAGAGCTGGGACGACGTCCTCAGAATAGCGGAGACAGTGAACCAGAGGCTGGCGCCGAAGAGCTACGGCTGGTCCGGCAACTACCCAGACGGAGTCGTGTCGGACGTATACGTCACGGTCCTCCTGTCGCTGGGCGGCTACATGTTCGACCCCAAGGACAGAGTGACGCCGATGTTAGACACGCCTGAGGCGGTGGAGGCGCTTAAAATCGTGCGGGACCTCGCCTCGCCCAAACGCGCCCACCCCAAAACCACCAGCTGGTCGTCCCTCACAGAGTACAGCGACGCCATCCTCAACGGCGAGGTGGCCATGGGCGCCGTCTGGAACGGCTGGGTCAAAGACGTGGACAACCCCAACCGCAGCAAGGTGGTGGGGCAGATATATTTCATGCCCATGCCTGGCAAAAGGCGGGTGAGCCAGACCGGCGTGTGGTACTACACGGTGCCGGTTTACAGCAGGAACAAGGAGCTGGCGAAGGATTACATAAAGGTGGCCACCTCCTACGAGGCGCAGAAATACGCCCACCTCAATGCCGGCCTCCCGCCGACGCGGATAAACGTGTATGAAGACCCGGAGGTTCAGCAGAAGAGCAGACTAGCCAAGATGTTTGCAGAACTCGCCAAGGTGGGCATGCCAGCGAGGACAAGCCCCATATACATGAAGCTTGAGTCAGACCTCACCTCCACAGTCAACAAGGTCGTGCTGGGCCAGCTGACGCCGGAGGCAGCCGCGGCCCAGATGCAGAAGTTATTGATGGAGGAGAGCAAAAAGGCCGGATTGCTGTAACTGCTTCTACCAACCACCGGCTTTTTCTGGCAACCGGTTTTTCTAGCAACGGCGGAGACTGTAGCGGATATAAGCCGTGTGAGCTGAGGCGTGGGGCGGCATCGGCGATGTCTGAAGAGCCAGCCCCACGTCTTTCACGTCGCTCTAGACGCGTCTGTGTTGGCGGCGTGTCTGCCGGCGGTGGGGCTTTACAGATAATGGAAAGCCTCGCCCTTTAGGGCAGGAAGGCGGTCAGCTTTTTCTACGGCTACGTCTCGGCATGGGGGAGGTGTGGGAGTTTTGTAGGGGGGATTTGTTTTGAGTTCCGTATATCGCCATGTCTAGGTAGACCTCGGCGGCGTTCTCCAGGTAATCTAGTGTCCTTACGGCGTGTATGGACTGGTGTTCTTGGCTTGTCTGTTGCATGGCGGTGAACCGCCTCGATGCCATGGTGGAGAGGTACTGGGCTATGGCGGCTGTCTGCCTGTTTTGATGTATCGTGTGTAGCTCCTCGGCGGCTTCCCACAGAAGGGCCCAGAGGGCCTGCGGCGGCCTCTCGGCGTAGAGCTCCCTCACGTGGTCCACGGCTCTCTCGTAGTAGCGGGCTAGCTGTATGTAGAAGGTGCATTTGGGAGTGGGGGTCTTGGTGCAGAGGCGGTTTACGGTGAGCCTGAGGACGTCTGTCTCGTCGTCTGCGGCTTGGACGGTGGCTCGGGTGGCGGTGCCCTTGGCGAGGCCCTCCAGTAGGTACACAAGCGCCGACAGCATCCGCCCCACCACCTCCTCCTTGTCCATAAACCTGTCCACGTAACGAATTCTGTAGACGCCGTCCGTCTTCTCCACCACGGCGCCCACCTTCCCAGCCGCCTCAACTACCGCCTCACCGGCCGCCGCCAGCTCAAGCTCGTCAAGCCCAACAGCGTATCCAGCCACGACGACCTGCGGAAGCCCCACGTCCGCCGCCGCCCTGCGGAGAGCCGCAGGAGACACGCCCACGAAGTCGCCCTCCCAAAAGACCACAACCTCTTCAGAGATAAAGGAAGAGGCGACGCGCTTCGGCAAATAGACGAGGTAAGACCCCCTAAGCCTCACAAGCTTCCTGACCTCCATAAGAAATACGGCACCTATAAATTAGTTGATGCCAAATCATACAAGCAGGCCTGCACGCAAGTAATTGATATGGGATTGTCGCTAAGCGTTAAGTAGATTTGGTCAAATAGACAACGCCGCAGAGGCTCTCGAAAATAAAAGAGTTTTTTATCTGCGCGTAGGTGTTTTTGTGAGCGTCCAATGTGGGGGGAGCATGGCTGTTGCCGTGTTTCTGGGCTTCGTCATAAACGTGATTTTGGGCTTCTTCATACCGTTTAACGAGCTGATCGGCGGCGCCGTGGCTGGCTATATAGCGGGCGGCTCGCTGGGGAGGGCGGTGCTTGCAGGGTTCCTCGCAGGCATAATCGGCGGGCTCATACTGGCTGGCCTGATACTGGCCCTCCTCCCCTTCTTGATGCCGTACTTGGGGCCTCTGCTGGGCCTATTAACCGGCCTTCTGCCCCTAGTTGCCTTAATCCCAATAGCGCTATCTCTCAAGGGCGACCTGCTGTCGGCAATAGGCGGGGCTGTAGGTGGCGCCATAGCGCTGTACAGGAGATGATTGTTGAGCTCGGGGGTTGTGTATCCTCTTTTTTGTCGGCGGCCCGGCTGCCGCTGGTCTTCTACGGCCCGTCTAATCTGCTGGCTGGGCGCTTCCTCCACCTCCACGCAGGCGAGGGCTTGTCGGAGTTCGGCGCCCCCACGCCGGAGGCTGTGGAGTACTGCATAGGCGCGGGGCGGTACGCAGAGAAGCTGGATCCGCCGTATACGCTGAAGGAGCTCCTCGCCGTACTCCCCGAGGGGCTAAGAGAAAAGGCGGAAAACAGCGTCTGCCTCCGCCGGGCCTTCTACCTCAGCCGCGTTGACCCGCGCCCCTTGAGGAGGGCTAAGATCTACGTGGACGACCCCCTCCTCCTCTTTGCCTTGGAGCCCTACATGCCTGCGTATGCAGTAGGCATCTCCGGCAGAAGGAGAAACGCGAAATGCGGAGCCGACCCGCCTCCCCCTCCTCAGCTGGCTGAGGCTGTGGCTAGGGTCATGACCCCTGAGGAGTTTGTAGACTTCCTCTACACCAAAGACATATTCAAGCAATTTCTCAACCCCCTGCTGGTACTTAAGTTGATATGGCGGTTAAGAAGAGTGTTGTAGAGCTCCTGAAGTTCGCCATGGCGCTGGAGGTCGCCTTCGGCGTAGTAAGCCTCTTCTGGGCCTTGGCGCTCTCAGCGGCGACGGTGTATCTCCTCACCTACCTGTTCGGGCCTATTGGAGGCGCCGTCTTCGCCGCCCTCTCCGCCGCCTACATAGCCATTGGGTACTCGACGGTCTTCTTCGCTTATAGGGCAATAAAGAGGCCGGAGCTGGTGAAGCCCTCCACGGCCATACTCTGGTCAAAGGCGGCGCTTATAGCCGCCGCGGTGTCTGCCCTCTCGGCAAATCTGCCATACGCCGCCTCCAGCGCCCTCCTAGCCCTCGCCCTGTACCTATACGCAAAAGAGCTGGCAAAATCCTCCGCCTAGCCCCACCAGACCCGCGTCAGCCCCAAACGCCGCCTCTAGGCCTCCAACACGCGGCGGGCTCCCCGCCCAGAACCGCCCATAGCCCGCGACGTTGCCACCGCGAACTCCTCCTCGGGCGTCCCGCCGTATTGACCCGGGTTGTAGGGGAAGATACCCCGTTCAGTGAATCTCTCCTTAAAATGCCAGTATCTTTAAAATATGAAGGAAGAAATACGACAGTGGCGGCGTTGTGGACGTTGGGCACGTTAACTGTGTTGGCAGGTGGTTTGAGTGCTAAAGTTACTACTGTGGCACAGCCAAAAGCGTTATTCTGTGCATGTTTAGCTTCCGCACATGTTGCGGCGCAATCAATAAGCGGATCCGCTGTATCTACTTGTGGTGTGTTGAGCGCCGACCTAGGATCTGATGTCGCCTCGAAGGATGTGTGGCAAAGGC